>NZ_JBZYCU010000027.1:0-28827 GCF_058933875.1 Streptococcus sp. STC1396
GACGCAGTGGTTGAGTGGGCTCTACTACGCTGATTTCATCAGCTTTTACAGCCCTACTCAACTGTGCGGAGGTGGGACGACGAAATCGAATTCTAACGAATTACCGATTTCTGTCCCACTCTCTTTTTCTCATTAATCAAGAGCAACCGCTCATTCTTTTAAGTGATAAGAATAGCTTGCAACCACGACATCCTCATACCATTTCAGATAGTATTTCAATTTCAAGCTCATCTGGTTATGCAGGACATTTTGCCATCTCTTTTTAGGTATAAACTGAGGTACTAGGACCGTCACTGTTCGGCCTTCTTTTTTGGCTCGTTTGGCCACTTTAATCACATACTGAACTGTCGGACTGATGATATTGCGGTAGCTAGTCGTGACTGTCTCAAAGCGAATATCTGGGAAGTAGTCAGCAAATTCCTCGGCGACTTCAGCATCTTTTTCAGCAGTTTCTGCTGTTGAAACGTGCATTGCCACGACTTCATCTCCGATACTGCGAGCATAGCTCATCGCACCAACACTGACTCGGGTAACATTCCCGACCAGGACAATTACTGTATTACCAGTGTAGTTCTGACGCTCGATATGGTCATGCAATCTCAACTGTTTAGCGACTCTATTATAGTGCTGCTTGATAGATAAAAACAGCCAAGTCAAGACAATGATAATAGGGAAGAAAGGCCAAATATCTTGAAGACGGAACAAGAGCAAAATAAGGACAATCGCGTAACAAATGATCGCTCCAAGGATATTCGCAATCGAATGACCCAAGAAATTATTTCCATATTTTTTCTTCCAATGGACAACCATACCAGTCTGTGAGAGAGCAAAGGGTACGAATACACCAATGGTGTACAGGGGAATCAAGCGCTCTGTATTTCCCTCAAAGATACACAAAAGAGCAATCGCTCCAAACGCCAAAGTGAAAATGCCATTAGAATAGCTCAGACGATCTCCTTTTTCCATGTACATATGAGGCATGTATTTATTCTTAGCCATATTGTAGGAGAGCATAGGAAAGGCTGAGAAGCCTGTATTGGCTGCCACTGCTAAGATCAAAGCAGTTGACAATTGGAAAACATAGAACAAGATGCGACCAAGGGGAGAGCTTCCCAAAATCGCTTGTGCCATCTGAGCCAATATCGTTACACCTTTGACAGGCACGATGCCAATCCAATAATTCAAGAAGGTAATGCCCGCAAACATGATGCCTAGGATTAAAGCCATAATCGATAGGGTGGTTGCAGCATTATGGGCTTTTGGTTTCTTGAAAAAGGGAACCGAATTGGAAATAGCTTCCACTCCTGTCAAGGAAGCAGAGCCGCTGGTGAAAGCACGAAGCAGTAAGATCAAACTTACTCCAGCAATCGGACTACCAATCCGCGCGGTTGCGTGATAGTCTAAATTTCCTGTCAGGATTTGCACAAAACCAAAACCAATCAACAATAAGGTGCTGACAATAAAAAGATAGACAGGAATCATCAAGGAAGCGGCCGATTCTTTTAATCCTCGGAGATTCATTAGCATCAACAAGAGAACTAGGAAAATGGAAATATGTAAATTGTAAGGATGTAAGACGGGAATTGCAGAGGTAATTGCGTCCGCTCCAGAAGCGACTGAAACGGCTACTGTCAACATGTAATCTACCAGCAAGCTCCCGCCAGCGATCAAACCTGCCGTTGGAGATAGATTTTCTGTCGTCACCATATAAGCTCCTCCTCCTTGAGGGTAAGCATGGATAACCTGACAATAGGAAACCGTTAAGCTCGCTAGTAGCACCAATACGACAATTCCTATGGGAAGCGACCACCAAATGGCGCCAATAGAAACAGAAGTCAAGACCAAAACAACCTGCTCTGGTCCATAAGCAATAGAAGATAAAGCGTCACTGGAGAGCATAGCCAAAGCTTGCATCTTGGTCAATAAATGACCATCCTCTCCTTCTTTACCGGATTTTAATGGGCGCCCAATAAAAAAACCTTTTAACTTGGAAAACATAAGTTCCTCCTTTAAAAACATGAGCCATTCTACTCCTTTTCGGAAAATATGTCAATACTTTTCTGAAAATAAATTTTCATAAAATTTAAACTTCCTGCTTTTTATCCAAATACTTGATGAAAACCATCTCAGTAGATATCAATATCATTCCCCAATCTCACTAAAAAATTGAAGGTGAAGAGGATAGAAATCGCAAGCGGCGTAGCTAAAAAGTACTCAAACAATCTATTTAAAGTTTCAAACACACTCTCCTACAAAATCTTCCATTTTTTTCTGGAGACAGCATGCTTATTTATAAAAAAATGAGCTTTATGCCAAGCTCGTTTTTGATATTTAAATTTCTTAAATTTTAGTGATTGTTCATAAAAGAGTTCTATCTCAGAATAAACAAGATGACAATGAATCAGAACGAAGCCTCTATCTTCCGAATACACCAGTCAATCAGCTCCTCCAGTCGCTCAATAGATTCGGTCATATGCAGGTAGCCCATAACAGCCTCAAAGCCGGTAGACATACGGTAGGTGACGATGTCCGTATTCTTAGCCTTGGTGTGGCTGTTGGCATTGCGGCCACGCTTATAAATATCCTCTTCCTTCTCCGTCAGAATCCCTTCTTCCAGCATAAGAGAGATAAGATTGGCCTGAGCCTTGGCAGAAACGTACTTGGTTGCTTCCCTGTGCAGCTGATTTGGCTTGGTCAGACCTTGAAAAATCAGGTGACGCCGGATATACATGGAGTAGACAGCATCTCCCTCAAAGGCGAGAGCAATGCCGTTAATCAGGTTGACATCAGTCACGTGTCCACCTCACTCCGTCCTTAGTATCCAAAAGCTTGATGCCCTGAGCGGCCAATTCATCCCGAATACGGTCTGCAGTCGCAAAGTCCCGATTAGCACGCGCTACTTGGCGTTCCTCAATCAAGCGCTCAATGTCTGCGTCCAAAACTTCTTCCACAAAGACGATACCGAAAACTTCTAAGAGTTTGGCCAAAGCTTCCTTGACTTCAGCGTTGTAGTTGCCAGAGTTAATCCACTTGGCTAGCTCAAAAACAACCGTGATTCCGTTAGCCGCATTGAAATCTTCGTCCATAGCAGCGGTGAACTTGTCTAGAAAGGCTTGAAGCTGAGCCGAATCTGCCTGACCAGTGAAAGGTTGCTCATAGGTATTCTTCAAATACTTAAGATTGGTCGCTGCATCATGAACGGCTTTTTCCGTGAAATTAATCGGCTTGCGATAATGCTGAGTAGCAAAGAAGAAACGCAGCACCTGACCATCAATGGTCTTGAGGGCATCATGAACGGTGATAAAATTACCTAGCGACTTGGACATCTTGACGTCGTCGATGTTGACAAAGCCATTGTGCATCCAATAGTTGGCAAAAGTCTGACCAGTCTTGGCCTCTGATTGGGCGATTTCATTGGTATGGTGAGGAAATTCTAAATCTGCTCCTCCACCGTGGATATCAATGGTATCACCCAAAATCTCCGTCGACATGACCGAACACTCGATATGCCATCCCGGACGACCAGGTCCCCAAGGACTGTCCCATGAAATCTCACCTGGCTTGGCTGCCTTCCAGAGAGCAAAGTCCACTGGATTTTCCTTACGAGCAGTCTCCTCATCTGTCCGACCAGAAGCACCCAACTCCAAGTCTGCCAAGGTTTTGTTGGCTAGCTTGGCATAATTGTGCGACTTTTCCACTCGGAAATAGACATCACCCTCTGACTCATAGGCAAAACCTTTTTCAATCAAGTCTTCCACAAAATGGATGATGTCAGCCATAAACTCCACAACACGCGGATGCTGAGTAGCCGGCTTGACCCCCAAAGCGGTCACATCTTCGCGAAATGCGGCGATATACTTGTCCGCCACTTCTTTGGGAGTGATGCCTTCTTCCTTGGCCCGATTGATAATCTTATCATCTACATCCGTGAAATTGGAAATATAGTTGACTTCAAATCCCCGATACTCAAAATAGCGACGAACCGTGTCAAAAGCTACTGTTGAGCGGGCATTGCCGACATGGATATAGTTATAAACCGTCGGACCGCAAACATACATGCGGACCTTGCCCTCCTCAATGGGCACAAATTCACGCAGGCTGCGGGTCATAGTATCATAGATTTTGATCATATTTACGATGCTGAGAGTCCTTAGAAAGCAGATAAGATCAACTACAGAAGCAGTCCTCTATTTTCAAACTTTCTGTCCCTACTCAGTTCCTTTCTAGTTCCTTTGCTATTGTCAAGGCGATGGTGAAAAAAGTCATGGCATCAGCCGTCCGCTCTTCATGGCGGGCATCCCAGGTTCGGTTATGATGATCCACATAGTCGGCTGTGTAGAAAAACTGATAGACCTTGGTCTGGCGGAATTGACTCCAAGCCATGATAGCCGAAGCTTCCATGTCCACCACTTGAGCTCCAGCAGCTAAGCGACGCTTGACCTTATCAGGCGTTTCCCGATAAAAGGCATCAGTCGTCCAAGACTTGGTGCGGATATGCTCGATATCGTGCTTATCAAAGATGGCTTCCAGCTCAACCAACAGGGATTCGTCATAGGCGATTTCATCACCCGGTGGGGCATAGTGATAGCTAGTCCCTTCATCTCGCAAAGCAGCAGCAGGCAAGATAATCTTGTCCGCCTCAATTGAGTCATCCAAAACGCCACAAGAACCTAGAATGATGAAATTCTTGAAACCTCTGGATGCCAACTCCTCCAGCTGACCAATCACTGATGGAGCTCCAATAAGTGCCGTCATGACCGCCACTCGATTTCCTTCACATTTATATATATACCAAGGAAATTTCCCGTTAAGATTTTTTAGATAGCCTCCCGGATAGACTTTTTCTGACTCAATCAAACGTTTCAGAATTTCTCCATTAAAGGACAGGATGATAGTTTTACAAACCTCTCCCTTATCAATAATCTGCCTATCTGTTGGTTCGATAACCCCAACTACATCTTCAAATTCTTCTAATAGCATAGCCCCTCTTTCTTTAAGGCTTCAGCAAATCCACCTTCATCTTTTCTATGCGGCGTAGCTTGGTCTCATCTTTCTTAGCTTCACTGATATAGCAAGTCCATTCTCTCTGATAACTGGGGGAGTTTGGTAAAATGCTCCTTGGCAGGACCAACCAACATTCCTTGCAGCTCAAGGACTGCTTGATTCAAAATAGAATCTGACATAGCCATCTCCTCCAGCTTTCATTTTTTGCTTTGAACATACTTGTAAACAAGTACTTCACGTCTTCCCTAAAGTTCTGACGAGTGATGGCTGCTATCACGGGCATGCTCCAGCTTGTCCAGATAGTATTCCCGCTTCTCCTCTACCTCGTGGATGGTCGGCTCATCTTTCTGACCGTGAACACGAACAATCTTAGCTGGGATACCAACCACTGTCACGTCACTAGGCACATCGGCCACGACTACAGCAGCAGCACCGACCTTGGCATTTTCACCAATTTCAACTGGACCAATGACTTGAGCGTGAGCGGAGACCAAGGCACCCCGACGCACTGTTGGATGACGTTTTCCTATATCCTTGCCTGTACCTCCTAGGGTCACACCGTGGTAAAGCATAGCTCCCTTCTCCACAATAGCCGTCTCTCCAATCACCAGACCGCTCCCATGGTCGATAAAGACACCCGACTCAATCTGAGCGCCCGGATGAATCTCAATCTGGGTCCAGAAACGCCAGAACTGGCTGTGCATGCGAGCCAGCAGCTTGAAACCATGCCTCCATAGAAAATGCGAAAAACGATGGGCCGCCAAGGCTTTGAGACCCGGATAGGTTAATAAAACTTCCAGCGATGTTCGAGCCGCTGGGTCATTTTCTTTTACAATATTAATGGATTCTTTCCACCAACCCATGCTAACCCCTTCCTTTCTCTTAAATAAGGAAAGACGAGAGCTCAGCTCGTCTCTACTAATGTTCATCTTACTCTAGGAAAAGTAAGCGGTTCAGAAACTCTGGCATAGAGCCTGCCAGCTTCAAACTAGTTAGACAGTTGCCTGCAAGCACGCCCGACTCCTAGCCGCCTAGACTCCCATAGGTCAAAGCAAACCTTTTGAAAGAGAGGGTGCCCCAAACGGACTAGTTTCTCTATCCTTCTGTTTGCTCGACTTTAATTTCCTTCCGCTCCTTGTGAACTTTTGGATGATGATGTTTCCCATGGTCTTTCTTTGGCTTATCAGACTTAGGCGGACGCGGCAAGAGAGCTTTCATAGAGGCATCTACGCGGCCTTTTTCGTCAATCTTAATGACTTTAACATCAACAAAGTCACCAATTTGCACCAGATCTTCGACATTGTTGGTCCGAGTCCAAGCCATTTCCGAAATGTGAACTAGTGCATCCGTCTTGTCAAAGAGGTTGACAAAGGCACCGAATTTCTCAATTCGAACAACCTTGGCATGATAAACTTCGTCCACTTTTGCTTCGCGGACCAGACCAGCAATAATTTCTTTGGCACGATTAATGGCCGCTTGATCGCTAGAGTAGATCGATACATTACCCTCTTCATCGATATCAATCTTAACACCTGTTTCAGCGATGATCTTGTCGATGGTTTCTCCGCCTTTTCCGATGACAATCTTAATCTTATCCACATCAATCTTGATGGTGTCGATTTTCGGAGCAGTCGGAGCCAACTCAGGACGCGGAGCTGGGATAGTCGCTTCAATCAAGTCTAGGATTTCAAAGCGGGCTTTCTTAGCTTGGCCCAGAGCTTCTGTCAGGATTTCTGCTGTAATTCCTTCAATCTTAATATCCATCTGCAGGGCGGTAATTCCTTCGCGAGTACCAGCTACCTTAAAGTCCATATCGCCAAAGTGGTCTTCCAAACCTTGAATATCCGTCAGAACTGTGTAGTTGCTGCCGTCTGAAATCAAGCCCATGGCAATTCCAACAACCGGCGCCTTGATTGGCACACCACCGGCCATCAGAGCCAAAGTGCCCGCACAGATAGAGGCTTGGGAGGAAGAACCGTTTGATTCCAAGACTTCCGCTACCAGACGAATTGCATACGGAAACTCTTCCAGACTAGGCAAGACTTGCTCCAGAGCACGTTCCCCAAGAGCACCATGTCCGATTTCACGACGGCCAGGAGCCCCATAACGGCCTGTCTCACCGACAGAATATTGCGGGAAGTTATAGTGGTGCATGAAGCGTTTCTTGTATTCTGGATCCAAGCCGTCAATGATTTGCGTTTCTCCCATTGGTGCCAGGGTCAGGACAGACAAGGCTTGGGTTTGCCCGCGAGTAAAGAGACCGGATCCATGCACGCGTGGCAGATAATCCACTTCTGCATCCAGCGGACGGATTTCATCGACCTTACGGCCATCAGGACGGACCTTATCTTCGGTAATCAAACGGCGAACTTCAGCATGCTCCATTTGCTCTAAGATTTCAGCTACATCACGCATGATACGGTCGAATTCTTCGTGGTCTGCATATTTTTCTTCATAGACTGCTGTGACTTGGTCTTTGACAGCCTGGGTTGCGGCTTCACGCGCCAGCTTTTCTTCTACCTGAACAGCCTTTTGCAAGTCGCTGTTGTATGCTGCGACAATCTCTGCCTGCAGCTCTTCATCAACATGCAGCAATTCTACTTCCGCTTTTTCCTTGCCGACTGCCGCTACGATTTCTTCTTGGAAGGCAATCAATTCTTTGACTGCTTCGTGCCCTTTGAGAAGAGCTTCCAGCATGATATCTTCAGTAAGCTCCTTAGCTCCAGACTCTACCATGTTGATAGCCTCTTTGGTACCAGCCACTGTCAGTTCCAAAAGCGAAACTTCTTTTTGTTCCTTGCTAGGATTGATGATAAATTCACCGTCTACATAGCCGACCTGAACTCCTGCGATAGGGCCATTAAAAGGAATATCTGAGATAGAAAGAGCCAGAGAGCTACCGAACATAGCAGCCATTTGAGGCGAAGCATCTTCGTCATAAGAAAGAACAGTATTGATAACCTGAACTTCATTGCGGAAACCTTCCGCAAACATAGGGCGAATCGGACGGTCAATCAAACGAGCCGTCAAAGTCGCATCTGTTGAAGGACGACCTTCACGTTTCATAAAGCCACCAGGGTATTTCCCAGCCGCATACATTTTTTCCTCATAGTTGACCTGCAATGGGAAAAAGTCACCCGTAGCCATCTTTTTGGACATGGTTGCCGCAGTTAAGACGGTACTTTCTCCATATCGAACAACGGCGCTGCCATTTGCCTGCTTTGCAACCTGACCGGTTTCAACAACCAGCTCACGACCTGCAAAAACGGTTTTAAAAACTTGTTTTGTCATAAAGACTCCTTGCCGAGCACATGCTCAAATTTTTTCATACGCCTTGGCTACAAAGATCAAGATATTAAGACCGTCAAAAGCAAAGTAAAAATAGAGAACTGACGAAGTCTTCGATGAAGACAAGACAGTTTATCTTTTTTACACAGCTTTTAGGTCGTATTCAGTTCATCAAGATACACTTAAAGTGCTAAGGAGCGGTTCGACTAGCTCTTTTAATTTGATTTAATGGTTTTAGTAGTTTATTATATCCTCATCTTTGTATCAAGCACGTACAGACCCTATTTTACCACAATTTCAACCAAAAGAAAAAGACCGAAAATGGCTTTTTTCTATAAAAGCGCTGAAAATCTATTTTTCTTTTTTCTAAGCAGACAGCTGAAGTCATATTTCCCTAATTTTTTCCTATGAGCAAGGCATTCTGAAGGATTTTTTGCTATACTGAATATAGCTATTTAATCAAAAGGAGTAGACTATGGAACAAAAACATCGTTCTGAATTTCCGGAAAATGAACTCTGGAACCTAACGGCCCTTTACCAAGACCAAGAGGACTTCCTAAGAGCTATCGAAAAGGCCAGAGAGGACATCCAGAAATTCGTCCGTGATTACCAAGGCAAGCTCAGCACTTTCGAAGATTTTGAACGGGCATTTGCTGAGTTAGAGCAGATTTATATCCAAATCAACCACATTGGTAACTACGGTTTTATGCCACAGACCACTGACTTTGGCGACGAGAGCTTTGCGCAGATTGCCCAAGCAGCCATGGAGTTTGAGACGGAGGCCAATGTCGCACTCAGCTTCTTTGACGATGCCCTGGTTGGCGCAGACGAGGCTGTCTTGGAGAGACTAGGCCAAGAGCCCCATCTGACTTCAGCCATTCGTCAAGCTAAAATCAAAAAAGCCCACTATCTGGGAGCGGATGTCGAAAAAGCCTTGACCAATCTAGGTGAAGTCTTTTACAGTCCACAGGATATTTACACCAAGATGCGAGCTGGCGACTTTGCCATGGCTGACTTTGAAGTAGACGGCAAAGTTTACAAAAACAGCTTTGTCACCTATGAGAATTTCTATCAAAACCATGAAAATGCAGAAATCCGCGAAAAATCTTTCCGCTCTTTCTCTGAAGGACTTCGTCAGCACCAAAACACTGCCGCTGCTGCCTATTTGGCTCAGGTCAAGTCCGAAAAATTGCTGGCTGACATGAAGGGCTATGACTCTGTCTTTGACTACTTACTGGCAGAGCAAGAAGTTGATCGCTCTATGTTTGACCGGCAGATTGACTTGATTATGAGCGAATTTGCCCCAGTAGCTCAGAAATACCTCAAGCATGTCGCTAAGGTAAATGGACTTGAAAAAATGACCTTTGCTGACTGGAAGCTGGACTTGGACAGCGAGCTTAATCCTGAAGTCAGCATTGATGATGCCTATGACCTGGTCATGAAGTCAGTCGAGCCACTCGGACAAGAGTATTGTCAAGAAGTTGCCCGATATAAGGAAGAACGTTGGGTCGACTTTGCGGCCAATGCCGGGAAAGACTCTGGAGGCTATGCTGCTGATCCTTATCGGGTTCACCCTTATGTCCTCATGAGTTGGACTGGTCGCATGAGCGATGTCTATACTCTGATTCACGAGATCGGCCACTCTGGTCAGTTTATCTTCTCTGACAATCACCAAAGCTACTTCAACGCCCATATGTCCACCTATTATGTGGAAGCACCGTCTACCTTTAATGAACTCCTGCTCAGTGATTACCTGGAGCGCCAATTTGATAACCCACGCCAGAAACGCTTTGCCCTAGCTCACCGTCTGACGGATACTTACTTCCACAACTTCATCACTCACTTGCTGGAAGCTGCCTTCCAACGCAAGGTCTATACTTTGATTGAAGAAGGCGGAACCTTCGGTGCAAGCAAACTCAACGCTATCATGAAAGAAGTCTTGACAGAATTTTGGGGCGATGCCGTTGAAATCGACGATGATGCTGCCCTGACCTGGATGCGTCAGGCCCACTACTACATGGGACTTTACAGCTACACTTACTCCGCAGGTTTGGTCATTTCTACTGCTGGTTACCTACACCTGAAGAATGACGAAAATGGTGCCCGCGACTGGCTTGAACTGCTAAAATCTGGCGGCAGCAAGACTCCGCTTGAGTCAGCTATGATTATCGGTGCGGATATTTCGACAGACAAACCACTCCGCGATACTATCCAGTTCCTATCTGACACTGTAGAGCAGATTATTGCTTACAGTAAAGAGTTAGGATAGTAATCCTATATCTTTAGCATCAGACTCAGATTATTCATCTGGGTCTAATTTTTTAGTTCTTTTAAAGAATAAATTCCTATCTACATTTTCAATTATTCTCAAACATTTATTGAAAACGCTTCCGTTTTGTGATATGATGTCCTTGGATATATATCCGAAGGGAGTTTTAATTTGAAAAAAATTTTTGAAAAGCCGACCTTGAAGAAAATACTGTTTGTTCTGGCAGTTCTCTTCATCATCATTCTTGCACCAATCACTATGCCATTGATGTTCATGGGAGGATGCTTTGGTATTTGGCGCTTCACTAAACGAAAGCCGAATATTAGAAAGCGCAATATTGCTATTGCTGTTACTATTGTCGGGATACTAGGAAGCTATGCAGTAGGTAAACTAACTCCTGATGTTATTAAAGAGCAGACAGAACAGACCCAGGTAACCAAATTTACATCTAATAGCTCCTCGTCTAGCTCATCATCACAAACTAGTAACTCTGCAAGCAACTCTACTACGTCTAGCAGTAAAAAGGAAAAGCAAGAAAAAGAGCTACAGGAAGCACAGAAACAAAAGCAGGAAGAGGAGAAAAAAGCTCGCGAGGAACAAGCACGTCAAGAAGCTGAGACTATGAAAATTGTTGAGGAAGCCAATCAGGCTGTCCAACAGCTTGAAAATAATCAGGTCGCAGACAATATTTCTCCGGCACAAGCTGCGGTCGAACGTGTTTCAGATCCAACTACAAAAGCTAACTTGACTGCTCGTATCGGCCAAGTTCAAAACGCAATTAACCAACAGGCGGAGGAGGCTCGCCTTGCAGAGGAAGCACGCCAACAAGCAGAGAGACAGGCAGCGGAACAGCAACAAACAAGAACCGTTTATGTCGCTCGATACGGAAGAGCAGATGTCTATTGGTATAGCATGGAGAATATGCCATCCAATACACGTTTTGACAGAGTCGTGTCCATGACTGAAGCAGATGCAATTGCCTCTGGAAAACGGCACACAAGCAAAGAGTAATATAAAAAGAGATGAACAAGAAAGCTTTTTCCCTTCATCTCTTTCATAGCCAAGGCAGTACATAGGAAAATGATAAACCTGTGCGCGATACCATCGAATTCCTATCTGATACTGTTGAGCAGATTATTGCCTACAGTGAGGCATTGGGGGAATAATAAATAGACAAAATCAGCTTGAACCTTTCGTTCAAGCTGATTGTTTAGGCCTTATAAAAATTTTAAAAAAGTCTGAACAAATACAAATAAAGCAAGATATAAACACTAAAACAGGTGATAAAGATAAGCCACCTTGTCCAGAACTGGGAGTTGGTATAATTTTCAGGTCGCAATAGCCCGATGAAAAACCAAATCAGACTCCAAAAAACCAGTCCTAAAATCTGAGGAGCACAATAGGAAATCAAAAGCAAAATTGGAATCAACAAGGCTAATACTAGTATGATTCTTTTTTGTGTTATCTGTTCCCGCTGGATCATACAACCCACAAAGAAACAGAAAACCGCTGGAGCGATGAATGGTGTCAAAATCATAAAAGCAAAGAAGAAATTCGCTAATAACTTAATAATAACCAGCACCTCGTTTCCATCATGTTTTAAATAGTCCGTCTCTCTAGCGCGGCCTATTTAACAAATTTACCCGATAATTTTCTTTTTTCTTATTATACCTTAAATATTGTCTTTTTAAACAAAAAATTTAAAATTAATCTATTTGCTTATCTTCTTCCATCATTTATCAGTGAAAATAAAAAACTGCTCTTTATTTTGGAGCAGTTTCATTTTAAAACAGGTCTATTTTAGTCTTGTACTCACTGACTATCCTAACTCCGCCACAATGGCTTTAATCTGCTGGGCAGTATGGACACCCGCTACCTGCTTGACGACTTGACCGTCTTTTTTAAAGAGTAAGGTCGGGATAGACATGATGCCAAAGGCGCGTGCTGTAGCTGGATTTTCATCCACATCCAGCTTGACAATCTTGAGTTCATCTTCAGAAAGTTCCTCTGATAGTTTATCGAGGATTGGCCCCTGCATGCGGCAAGGTCCGCACCAAGTCGCCCAAAAGTCAATGAGCACTAATCCTTCCCTGGTTTCTTGTTCAAAACTTGCATCTGTGATTGCTTTTACCATTATTTTTCTCCTTTATTTTTAGTCAAACTTTGCCAAATCCTGCTTCATCAGGAAAAAGAACACATCGCCGTAAGTGCCCTGATAGTTCAAATCATAGCCTTTATAAGTCAGCTTTTTAACTGCATAATAATCTGCGACACCGACAAGGCAGGCTTGTTGAGAACGTTCAAACTCCTGATAAGACTCAAAGGTCATCTTCCGCTCCTGCTTGACAGCATCCAAATATGTAATTTCAATCATAAGACCTCCTTTCGATTACAATTGTAACCGACATGTTTTATAGCTTTATTGTAATCAATAATGTTACATCTGTCAAATAAAACGACTTGGAGAAATCACTTCGCTTTTCAAGCAACTCACCGGTTTTCTGACAAACAAAAAAGCCTCCCATCGGAAGACTTTCCCATATAAATAAGAAAAACCAGGCTCAGTGCCCCTTGTGCTTTTCCAATCGTTTTTGCTGTTTGAGTTCGAATTTCCTTTGCTTAGCCAGTTCTTTCTGCTGCTTGCGCTTGACTTGAGCGATTTTCTTTTGCTCTTCAAATTGCAGCTTCAGCGCTTCCTGAGACTTTGAAGAACGTGAAGCCATCTGCTCTTTTTTAGCCTGTCTCTGCAGGCGTTTAGGACTGACCGACTTAGTCTTCTCCTTCACTCTGATGCTAGGACTAAACTGCAACCGGTGATAATAACGGTTTAGAAAATCCAACAATTCCTGCGTGCTAGGCTCTGCACCAAAGGTAACTCGGCAAACTCTATAAGATTGAGCATGTTCCTGCTCGAAAAGACCGTGCCAAAACCCCTCTTCAAAATAAACTGTCAGCGTCATTGAAATCTTATCCATGACAGCACCTCCTTTAAAAATTCCTAAGAATGGACAACCAAGGAGGAAGGTTACTGACAAAAAATGGATTTTTTGCGTCTGGACTACCAACCAGAACTGTGTTTTTATCTTAGTAGCTACAGTCTAGCAAGATTTTCTAAAAAATTCAAGGTTATCGAAATCTCGCTTAGATAAGTGAACTGGATTTTCTAGTATAAAATCCAGAAAAATCAAAAAGCAAGAAATCTCTCTCCTTGTAAAAAAGCTTCATTTCCGCTATAATACTACAAATACTGAAAGGAGAGAGAGATGAAATACATTTGGGCCTTCTTAGTAACCTTGGTCTTGGCTGGACTGACTGTTTTCTTCTGGTATTCCCAGACTAAATCTAATCCCACCCCTCCTATGCAAGAAACCACACAGATATCTTCTAGTGAAAAAACCGACAACCAGCCGACGCCAACGGAAGACATCGTGTCCGAGGAATATAGTGTTTCATACGATGATAAACAGCTCTACGGCGTGATTACCGCTCCTCGTGACTACAAGAATAAAAAATTACCAACCATTGTCATCGCGCATGGATTTAACAACACCCTTGAGCAATATGAAATGTACAGCCAGCTGCTGGCAAAGCAAGGTTATCTAGTCTACAGCTTTGATTTCTACGGTGGCAGTCGTCGCTCCAAAAGTGGAGGACAGGATATGCTGAATATGTCGGTCAAGACCGAACTCACAGACTTGACCCAAGTCATGGAAAGGCTTAGCTCCGAGATATTTGTAGACAAAAGCAGAATGAGCTTATTCGGTGCCAGCCAAGGCGGTGTTGTTGCCAGTCTCTATGCTGCAGCTTATCCTGACCGTGTGTACAAACTCATGCTTATCTTTCCGGCCTTCGTTCTTTTCGATGATGCCAAGGAGACCTACCGTGAGCTGGGAAGCCCAGACCTCGACCAACTTCCTGATAGCCTGATGCACCGTAATGCAACTCTGGGCAAGATATATCTGATTGATGCCTTGGACATCAACATCCAAGCAGAGCTAGCCAAAATCACAGCTCCAACCCTCATTATCCACGGTACTGACGACGCTGTCGTTCCCTACCAGTATGCGGTTGACGCCAGTCAGACCATTCCAAATGCAGAGCTGGTCACTGTAGAAGGCGGGAAACATCGCATTGACCAACGCTTCGCTATCATTGCCGCTCCTGCAATCCAAAAATTCTTGAAAGAGTAAAACTCACTGATAGAAAAAGTTCTTCTAAAGAAATAGAAGAGCTTTTTAGTTGAAGCATTAGAAGAATTAGCCTAAGACAGAAGATGTCAATGATACTTGAGTATCTCAAGACGGGCTAAATTTTAGAGGTAAGATAGTCAAAAAGTCCTCTGAAAGAAGAGAGCTGATTTGAGCTCGGACTATAATCCTAATAAAAAAGAAAAGCTACTCTTTAGTAGAGCAGCTTCAACTTTGTGTATTCAATTGAACACGGCCTAAGCGGGTTGATAAAACAAAAAAGCCCTCTGAAATCAGAGAGCTAATTTGAACTCGGGGTAAAATCCTAGTGAAAATTAAAAATCTCCCCGAAGGGAGAAGATCTGATTTATTTTACCTTACAGTGCTAGGAACCGTAACCGAAGATAATACTTGAGTATATCGAGGTAAGGTGACAAGGCAATGTAAGTGGAAAATAAAGCAGATTAACGACGAAGTCCAAGAGAGTTGATCAACTCACGGTAACGGTTAACGTCATTCTTACGAAGGTAAGCCAAAAGGTTACGACGGCGACCGATTTTCTTCATCAAACCACGGTAAGTAGCGTGGTCTTTTTTGTGTTGTTTGATGTGTTCGTTGAGGTGGTTGATTTCCCAAGTAAGGACAGCAACTTGTACCTCTACTGAACCAGTGTCACCTTCGTGACGTGCGTATTGTGCAATGATTTCATTTTTTTTCTCTTTTGAGATTGCCATGATATACTCCTTTTCTTTACGCTTCATCCGAGTGGCAGGTTTGGCAGGGCCTGCAACCAAGAAGAAGTTATTTGTCTTTTAGACATTCTTATTCTATCAGGAAGGAAAGGTTTTGTCAAATGTTCTAGTTTTCATACACGATAAATCTGTGTAGATAGTCCCCAAGCATCACTCAAGAATTTTTGCAAAAGGATTTGGATGACCAGCTGTGAAAAACTGACCTAGTCGCTTCATCAAAAATCAAGGACTTCTTACACTTTTATCGAGCCCCCACGTCTAAGTAGCCACTTTTTGACATTGGAGCAGGATTAGCTTATACTGAATTTAAGTTCATACAAAGAGAACGTCCTATGAAATATATCGAGTTTAGGGGAGCTCAAGCGAAAATTTTCTAAACTGCCCCAAACAGAAGATGTGTATAAAAACTATAATTTTTTGGCTAAAATCCTCTCCTGAGTAGAGCCAAGACGTGGTTAGAGCCTGCTGTAGAATGCCTCGTTAATAGGAACTCCAGACTCACAGGGGAAAATTTGTCGTATTTAAAGACTGGAAAAGGATACTCAGCAAAGAAATCCAATATTTCCAACTAACAGATAAAAACTACTCTCCATGAAAGGAAAAGATACATGAACCATTTTGACACAATCATCATCGGCGGAGGACCGGCTGGCATGATGGCTGCCATTTCCAGCTCTTTCTACGGACAGAAGACCTTGCTCCTTGAGAAAAATAAACGACTGGGCAAGAAACTAGCCGGTACAGGCGGCGGGCGCTGCAATGTGACCAATAATGGAGATTTGGATGACCTCATGGCCGGTATCCCAGGCAACGGGCGGTTTCTTTATAGCGTCTTTTCCCAGTTTGACAACCATGATATCATCAACTTCTTTACAGAGAACGGCGTCAAACTCAAGGTTGAGGACCACGGCCGTGTTTTCCCAGCGACGGACAAGTCCCGCACCATTATCGAAGCTTTGAAAAAGAAAATTGCAGAGCTGGGCGGCACTGTCATCACCAATACTGAAATTGTCTCCGTCAAAAAAATTGATGGGCTTTTCACTGTCAGATCCAGCGACCAGACTTGGACCTGCCAGAAATTGATTGTGACGACTGGTGGCAAGTCCTACCCTTCAACAGGATCGACTGGCTTCGGTCACGATATTGCCCGGCACTTCAAGCACACGGTGACTGACCTGGAGGCTGCTGAAAGTCCTCTTCTGACTGACTTTCCTCACAAAGCACTTCAGGGGATTTCGCTGGACGATGTGACCCTGAGCTATGGCAAGCATGTCATCACCCACGATCTGCTCTTTACCCACTTTGGCCTATCAGGTCCGGCAGCCCTTCGCTTGTCTAGCTTTGTCAAGGGTGGCGAAACCATTTATCTGGATCTTCTGCCACAGATGAGGAAGCAGGATTTGACAGACTTTTTAGAAGAACATCGGGAAAAATCGCTGAAGAACTGCCTGAAAATCCTCCTGCCCGAGCGAATGGCAGACTTTTTGGCCCAGCCCTTTCCCGAGAAAGTCAAACAACTCAATCTCAGTGAAAAAGATGCCCTCATCAAGCAAATCAAAGAACTGCCCATCTCTGTCACCGGCAAAATGTCTCTGGCCAAGTCCTTTGTCACCAAGGGTGGCGTCAGCCTCAAAGAAATTAATCCCAAAACTCTGGAAAGCAAGCTCGTTCCCGGCCTCCACTTTGCTGGAGAAGTCCTAGACATCAATGCCCACACGGGTGGCTTCAACATCACATCTGCCCTTTGCACCGGCTGGGTGGCTGGGAGCTTGCATTATGAGTGATTGTTTAGATTCCACCATTCATCTCAAACAAAAGGAAGAAACAAATGAATCGACTGGAAAATGTAGAATTCGTCAATATGTGCATGATTTATGACGGAGAAAAAGTTCTCGTCCAAGAACGAGTCAAGTCTGACTGGCCCGGCATCACTTTTCCTGGCGGGCATGTAGAGCGTGGAGAATCTTTTACCGATGCAGTTATCAGAGAAGTCAAAGAAGAAACTGGATTAACCATATCCAAGCCTCAACTTTGCGGCATAAAGGATTGGTATGATGATAAAGATTTTCGTTATGTCGTCCTGCTCTATAAGACAAGGCACTATTCTGGTGTACTGCAATCCTCAAATGAAGGAAAGGTCTGGTGGGAAGATTTTAAAAATCTGTCCCATTTAAAGCTGGCAACCAGTGACATGTCTGATATGCTGCGTGTTTTTTTAGAAGACGATTTAAGTGAATTCTTTTACTATAAAGACGATGACGACTGGCTTTATGACTTGAAGTAGAATAAAATAGGCTAGGAAATTCCTAGCCTATTTATTTCGCATTTGTCCGCACATAAGCCGCAATCACATCAGCTGTGTACTGGGCAGTGCCTGGTCCGAACTTGTCAATATTCTTCTTAAACTCTGGATTGTGGACATAGCCCTGACCGATGTAAGCAAAGACTTGCAGTGAGCAGTCAAAGCCGTAAGTGCGAATGGCTTGTAAGAGACGCGCTGCCTGCTCTTGATTTTCTGCTGCTTCAACTGGCAAGCCTTGCTGCACATTCTCTGCCAGACTTTGAAAAACTTGATTGAAGGCTGCGGCAGCTTCTTCTTCCCGTCCATTTTGACGAGCCAGTGCTTCCGCCATGACTTCTTGACCGTATTCTTCGACGGCTTCTTGATGGTATTTGTGATTATCTTCGTAGGTAAAGCCTGCAAATTTTTCTTTCATTGTCATCTTTCTTTCTCCTTTTTCTTCTTGGATGGTTTTTTGTAAGGTGGAAATCAAGGTGTCCAAGCGGTCTCTTTCCTGCTGCAAATACTCTAACTGTCTAACCAGATGTGGCAATAAGTCCTGTTCATTCTGACCCAGCAGCTCTGCTATTTTCTCCAAGGAAAAGCCCAGATACTTATAGTAAAGGATGACCTGCAGTCGCTCTAAATCAGCTTGGCTGTATGTCCGATAGCCATTTTCTGATTTGGCAGGGACTAAAAGTCCGATTTTGTCATAATGATGCAAGGTTTTGACAGAGACTCCCGAAAGCTGCGCAGCTTCTTTGATATGATACATAAAAAAACCTCCTTGCCCTTATAGTATAAGCCCTGACCTTAGGGCAGAGTCAAGCTTTTTTATAAAAATTTTAAAACCTTCTTAGATTTTCCCAAGCGACTCAAATTTATTTACAAGAAATCACAGCAATGAAAGCTAATTTTTCTTGATTTTTTGGGAACATTTTCATAACTTAGCCGTAGTTTCCATTTTTGAGGGCATTGAAGCAGATTTTCAGAGTACTGCCTAGGTCGTCATCCACCTCATCGAAAACTTTTCTCCTATTGTAGCATAATTTCTGATATTTCCAGATAACCTCTACAAAAACAAAGACACCTCGTCCAAGAAGGTGCATTGATTAAAAAATGAGACGTGAGAGGGCTGCCAGTACAACGCCAAAAATAACGGTTGCAATCAGATTTTTGTATCTAAAGGATACATAGGTTGTCGGAAAAACAACTAGCAAATCCAGCCATCTGAAACTAGGAAGGCGTCCTGGCTGAGCATTGGTAACGCTGGATAAAATCAAAGCAAAAATAATAGATACAGGCAAGTATTTAAGGAAACGCTCCACCATGGGCGGAAGTCCCTTGTATTTGACCAAAATAAAAGGCAAGACTCGCGGAATCCAAGTGACGACAGCCGAAAAAAGAATAGCCAGCAAAATATACTTACTTATCATCCAAGATCACCCCCACCGTACAACCCAACAATGTAGCAAAGAGCACCGCCAATGAATTTTGAACCACCATGGTCAAAAGCAGATAGGTGATACCCACCACGCTCAAAACCAGAAAAAGCTTGTTCATCTTAATCCGACGCAGCATAATGGCAAACTGAGAAGAGAAAATGCCAACAAACATAGCCACCAAGGCAAAATCCAAGCCGAATCGTTCAGGATTGGGCAAGAGCCCGCCTAAGGCTGCCCCTAAAATAGTTCCCAAGACCCAAAAAGTATAACTCATGAAATTATTGCCCATCATCCAGTAAGCAGAAATTTCCCCTGTATGTACCTGCTCTCCCATCAGGACACCGTAGGACTCATCCGTCAAGAAAGAACCAATAATCATATTCTGCGCCAGACTAGATTTACGAAAAAAAGCTGATGCATGCAGACAAAGCAAGAGATGGCGGATATTAATGAGAAAGACCGTTAGAGCAATGGCCAAAACCGGCGCCTGCTGGGCAAATAGACCAATCATAGCAAACTGGGCACTGCCTGCATAAATCAGAATGCTCATTAGAGCCATCTCAAACGGATTCATATAAGGCGCTGCCATGACACCGCAGGCCAGACCGATTCCAATATAGCCCAAAGCCGTTGGCACCGCTGCCTGAACCCCTTGTTTAAAAGTCTGTCCTCTCATAAATCCTTCTCTTCTTCCATCGTTTCAAAGGCCAGACTTGGCTTGGCATTCAGGTCTAGACTGGCAAAATTTTCTTTGTTCCACTCACTGACACTGGCATAGGCAATCATACCAGCATTGTCACCGCAGAGGCGCAGAGGCGGAATGATCACCTTAACATCCTGAATCTCAGCTGCCAAGCGTTCTCTCAGGCCTTGATTGGCCGCAACACCGCCCGCCACGACCAGAGTCTTGACTGGATATTTTTCCAGCGCTTTCTTAGTCTTGACCATGAGAATATCCATGACCGCTGCCTGAAAGCTTGCTGACAGGTCTTGATTAGACAAGACTTCTCCCTTTTGCTGGGCATTGTGGTGCAGGTTGATAAAGGCCGACTTGAGACCGGAAAAAGAAAATTCCAGATTGTCCTCCTTGATCATGGCCCGCGGAAAATCATATATATCCCGTCCTTGATGAGCCAGCTGATCAATCTCCCGTCCTGCTGGATAGGTCAGGCCCATAACGCGACCGACCTTGTCATAGGCTTCACCAACCGCATCATCACGGGTTTCCCCAACAATTTTATAATCACCAGCCTGAGTGACATAGACCAGCTCAGTGTGACCGCCGCTGACCAAGAGAGCCAGCAAGGGAAATTCCAAGGGCTCCACGCTCTGGGCTGCCATCAGGTGTCCAGCCATGTGATTGACTGGAATCAGGGGAATATCATGAGCCCAGGCAAAAGACTTGGCCGCTGCCAAGCCGACCAGAAGCGCCCCAACCAGACCAGGACCGTAGGTGACGGCCACCGCTGTGACTTGCTCCTCACTAATCCCTGCTTCTGCCAAGGCCTCCTCGATGCAAACCGTAATGACCTCCACATGGTGACGGCTGGCCACTTCCGGTACCACTCCACCAAAACGCTTGTGGCTCTCAATCTGGCTGGCAATGACATTGCTCAAAAGCTCCGTCTCATTCTTCAGAACCGCCACACTGGTCTCGTCACAAGACGTCTCAAAAGCTAAAATATATCTATCTTTCATGGATCTCTCTTTTCATGACAATCGCATCTTCCACCGGCGCATGATAGTAGGCCTTCCGCCGCGCGATTTCTTCAAATTTTTCTTTTTTGTAAAATAGCAGAGCTGGCCTGTTCGACTCCCTAACTTCGAGGAAAATTTCTTTATCTGCTGGCAAAAAGTCAAACAAGGCTGTCGCGATTTTCTGCCCCTGATAGCTAGGCAATACAGCAATTTGCAGAACTTCTGCTTCAAAGTCTGTCTCCTGCCAGATTAAAAAGCCGACAAGCTGAGTCTCATCTGCTGCTATTGCACAACTGTTCACATCCGAACGCAGAACCTCTTCCATTTGTATGGCTGTCCAAGGACTGACCTCATAGACTGCAAGTAAGAGCTCTTCCAGCTCTTCTGCTAGAACTGCCGCGTCCACATTCAAGCTGTCGCTCCATTTTCTCAACTTAATCATAGGCGCTGAATGTAAGAATCGCTGGATTCCTGGTGGGTCTTGAGCCAATTTTCCTCGGCTTCTACCCGCTTGAGATAGTTAGGGACAAAGTCATGAATGGACTGGGCTGGCAGGTCTAAACCGAGACGACCAATAGCTGCTGCGTCTGGTAAGGTCGGCTGAAGGGCAGCCTGAGGAAGAGCAGCTTCAATCTGCTCCGCAAAAGTTGCTGTCTCTCCGACAAAAGTGACGGGCTGATTAGCAGCGCTAACTATGTCTAAAACCTCTGCCAAAGGAAGATGGGCCTCCGGCCGCATAGCCTGACCAGACTGATAAAAGCCAGCATAGACATTATTGCGGCGGGCATCCACGATGGGAATGACCAAACCTTCCACCTGCTCTGGTACTAAAGCCAGCAGACTAGACACACCGACCAGCTCGATCTTGAGGGTATGCGCTAGAGTCTTGGCTGTCGCCACCGCAATTCTCAGGCCTGTGTAGCTGCCCGGCCCCTGAGCCACCGCGATACGATCCAAATCAGCCGACTTCATGTCCAGACTATTCATCAGAAAATCGATAGCTGGCATAAGGGTAATACTATGATTTTTCTTGATATTGAGCGTCACCTGTCCTAAGAGATCCTTATCTTCTAAAACAGCCAGCGACAAAGCCCTATTTGATGTATCAAATGCTAAAATTTTCATACTAAGTTATTCCTTACTCGAATGTCTGCCTACTATTATACTACAAAAAGCCTAATCGCGGATAGAGAAACCTTTCAAAGATTTATTTAGCCAAGAGCAACTTTTACTAAAATGAAATTGGCTTCACAAAGCAAAACTGTTCTCCCTTCCGTTTTCTCAATTCTGCCTTTTACTAATACGTTATTTTATGTTATAATTGGTTAGAATTATAACGAATCAAGGTCAATCTACTACCCAGAAAATTGAATAAGACAAAGCAGCTGACCAGCTGTCGTTTTCTGTAGCTTGATCATGAAAATGGAAGGAAATGTAATGATTTACAAAGTTTTTTATCAGGAAACAAAAGATCGTAGCCCACGCCGTGAAAAAACACATGCCCTTTATTTAGAAGTAGAGGCAGCCGATGAGTTGGAAGGCCACATCAAAGCCCGCAAATTGGTCGAAGAAAAGACTCCATACAATATCGAATTTATCGAGCTCTTGTCTGACAAACATTTGGAGTACGAAAAAGAGTCAGGCACCTTCGAATTGACGGAGTTATAACCTATGGCATATAACTTAAAGAAAGAAGAAGTTGGTGTTTTCGCCATCGGTGGTCTAGGCGAAATCGGTAAAAACACCTACGGAATTGAGTATCAAGATGAGATTATCATTGTCGATGCTGGGATTAAATTTCCAGAAGATGACCTCTTGGGTATCGACTATGTCATCCCCGACTACTCGTATATCGTAGAAAACATTGACCGCGTGAAAGCTGTCCTCATCACCCACGGGCACGAGGACCATATCGGCGGTATCCCTTTCCTGCTCAAGCAAGCCAATGTTCCTATCTATGCTGGCCCTTTGGCGCTGGCCCTCATTCGGGGCAAGCTAGAAGAACATGGTCTCCTGCGCAGTGCCAAACTTTATGAAATCAATCAAAACACAGAGCTGACTTTTAAAAATCTGAAGGCGACTTTCTTCCGGACAACCCACTCTATTCCAGAACCCTTGGGAATTGTCATCCATACGCCTCAGGGAAAGATTGTCTGTACAGGTGACTTCAAGTTTGACTTTACACCAGTCGGTGAGCCGGCAGACCTGCATCGTATGGCCGCTCTGGGCGAAGAAGGCGTACTCTGCCTCCTGTCTGACTCGACCAATGCTGAAGTTCCAACCTTCACCAATTCCGAAAAAGTGGTTGGACAGTCTATTATGAAGATTATCGAAGGCATTCATGGACGGATTATTTTCGCCTCCTTTGCCTCAAACATCTTCCGGCTCCAGCAGGCAGCAGATGCTGCTGTCAAGACTGGACGTAAGATTGCAGTCTTTGGTCGCTCCATGGAAAAGGCCATTGTAAACGGGATTGAACTGGGCTACATCAAGGTTCCAAAAGATACCTTCATCGAGCCAAATGAACTCAAGGATTACCCAGCTGGCGAAGTGCTGATTATGTGTACAGGAAGTCAGGGTGAGCCCATGGCAGCCCTGTCTCGGATTGCCAATGGTACCCACCGCCAGGTTCAGCTGCAGCCTGGAGATACAGTCATCTTCTCATCCAGCCCTATCCCTGGTAATACGACCAGCGTTAACAAGCTGATTAACATCATTTCCGAAGCTGGTGTAGAGGTTATCCACGGCAAGATTAACAACATCCACACCTCTGGACACGGTGGCCAGCAAGAGCAGAAACTCATGCTCCGCTTGATCAAGCCTAAATATTTCATGCCAGTCCATGGTGAATACCGTATGCAGAAAGTCCATGCGGGTCTAGCCGTTGATACTGGAATACCCAAAGACAATATCTTCATTATGAGCAATGGTGACGTGCTAGCTCTAACAGCTAACTCAGCCCGTATTGCTGGTAGCTTCAACGCTCAGGATATCTATGTCGATGGTAACCGCATTGGTGAAATCGGGGCTGCTGTCCTGCGCGACCGTAAAGACCTGTCTGAGGACGGTGTTGTCCTGGCTGTCGCAACAGTTGACTTCGAGTCCCAGATGATTTTGGCCGGTCCAGATATTCTCAGCCGCGGCTTTATCTACATGCGCGAATCAGGTGACCTCATCCGCCAAAGCCAGCGTATCCTCTTCAATGCTATCCGCATTGCTCTCAAGAATAAAGATGCCAGCGTCCAATCTGTCAGCGGTGCTATCGTCAACGCCTTGCGTCCTTTCCTCTACGAAAGTACCGAGCGCGAACCTATTATTATTCCGATGGTGCTTACACCAGACGAAGAAATTGATTAAACTCAAATCCAGTAAACGCGAATTCCTGAACCCTAAAATATAAAAGCGGGATCCCTACTGATTTGATTACTTTATAAATATAATATAAAAGAAAAACCAGTTCATTCAATGGATTGGTTTTCCTTTACCTCTAAAATCTTTTGATAAAATGATACTTGACAACACCCTTCTTCGGCACATCTTCCAGACTGGCGTAGATTTCATAGCCTTGTTTGATGTAAAAATCCTTGGCTTGATAAGATTTAGTGGACAAGGTAATGCTAGTTACTCCAGCTTCTACAGCCTTTTCTTCTAATTCTGCCAGCAGACTAGCTCCCAAACCTTTTTTCTGATGTTCTTTATCCACCACCAAAGCCTTGACATGAATATTTTCCAACACCTGTTGGGCATGAAGCAAGGCAATTAACTGGCCATCTTCCTCCCGCCTTAAATAATAATCTTGAGTTCCAAGTTTTTCAAGCATATCTGGACCAAAATAGGCTTCATATTGCTCATCGAAAACCCGCTTAATAAAATCATGAAATTTTTCCATCTTTCTCCTCCTCCACGAAAAAGCAGGGGATATGCCAATCCTCCTGCTCTAAGTTTAGTATAAATCCAGATAATTATCCACTTCCCATTGGGAGACAAAGGTTGCATAGCTAGCCCACTCGATACGCTTAGCTTCTAAGAAGCTCGTATAGATATGCTCGCCAAGAGCCGCTTTAACGACTTCGTCTTCTGTCAAGGCCTTCAAGGCATTGTGAAGAGTTGATGGCAGGTCTGTAATTCCAGCTTCCTTACGCTCCTCTGGAGTCATGATATAGATGTTTTCTTCGATTGGTGCTGGAGCTTCGATTTTATTCTCAACACCATGCAATCCGACTTCCAAGAGAACTGCCATAGCAATATATGGATTGGCCATCGGATCAACCGAACGCAGCTCCAAGCGAGTACCCATACCACGAGAGGCTGGCACGCGCACCAACGGTGAACGATTACGTCCTGCCCAAGCAATATAAACTGGTGCTTCATATCCAGGAACCAGACGTTTATATGAGTTGACCGTTGGATTCATGATAGCTGTGTAGTTATAAGCATGGTTAATCAAACCACCCAAGAAATGGTAGGCTGTTTCTGACAACTGCATACCTTTTGGATCTTCTGGATCGAAGAAGGCATTATTGCCGTCTTGATCAAAGAGAGACATATTACAGTGCATACCAGATCCTGCAATGCCAAACTTAGGCTTAGCCATAAAGGTTGCATACAAACCGTGCTTACGAGCAATAGTTTTCACAACCAGCTTGAAAATCTGAATCTTGTCACAAGCCCGAAGCACTTCGTCATACTTAAAGTCAATCTCGTGCTGGCCGACTGCTACCTCATGGTGACTAGCTTCTACTTCAAAGCCCATCTTGGTCAGGACATTGACGATTTCCCGGCGAGTATTGTCTGCCAAATCTGTCGGCGCCAAGTCAAAATAACCGCCCTTGTCATTTACTTCCAGCGTTGGATCGCCATTTTCATCCAATTTAAACAGGAAGAATTCTGGCTCAGGACCCAAATTAAAAGATTTAAATCCTAGTGCTTCCATATGCTTTAGCGCACGTTTCAAGTTACTGCGCGGATCTCCTTGGAAGGGCTTGAATTCTGTTGTATAAACATCACAGATTAAACCTGCCACGCTGCCATTTTCATCTCCCCAAGGAAAGACTGTCCAAGTATCTAAGTCTGGATAAAGATACATATCTGACTCATTAATACGAACAAAACCTTCAATTGAAGAGCCATCAAACATTGCTTTGTTGGACAAAACTTTATTAAGCTGTTCGTCGGTTGCAGGAATTTCAACATTTTTCATTGTTCCCAAAATATCTGAAAACATCAAACGAATAAATGTTACATTTTTTTCTTTAACTTCACGACGAATATCAGCTGCAGTGATTGACATGAGATTTCTCCTTGTAAATAAAAAAACAAAATAATTTATGGTCGACGCATGTGACCAAAGGTTGGAAGCGAAGCGCCAAAGCGCCCTTGCTGAAGAATATCATTATGGAGAGCCCGACGAACATCATCTTCGCTAATGATTTTATTTAACTTAGCTTCTCGTTCAGCATATTTCTTCTTGATAGCGGCGATATTACAACCTTCTGAAATATAATCTTTAATTTCCAAAAGCCGATCCATATCATTAAGGGAATACATGCGACGATTCCCTTCATTCCGAATCGGAGTAATCAAATTTTGATCCTCATAATAACGAATCTGACGAGCTGTTAAATCCGTCAGTTTCATAACACTACCGATAGGAAAGACTGCCATATTTCGGCGAAACTCTTTTTCCTTCATCATTTTCTCCTCTATGCACTATTATATCCCAAATAATTTTTATGTCAAGAACTAATGTAAGATTTTCTTACACAGATTTTATTTTTTTTCGTTGAACCAGATCCGAATACGGTCAATATCCGTATTCACAATTATCGCAACAAATACTCCCATAAACGTTTCAAAGATTCTGGCAAATACATATAAAATTGTCTCACCCGCAGGGATTGATAAGGTGATAATGAGCATAGCAGAAACCCCGCCAATTACTCCGGCCTTATTATTCATTGCGACATTTGTCATAATGGTCAGCATGGTACAAATAGGAACAATCAGTAAGGTTACCAAAAATTGATTGTGAAAGAAACTATTGATTAAGAAAAAAATCAACGCATAAAAACCACCGATACTATTTCCCAAAATACGAGACGTGCCAAAATGAACACTTTTATCAAAATCTTCCCGCAAGCTAAAAACGGCTGTCAAGGCTCCAATCTGAAGCCCCTTCCAACCAAACAAACCAAAAATTAACAAAATAATGAACACTGCGATTCCTGTTTTGAAGGTTCGCATACCAATCCGAAACTTTGATTTATCAAGCTTATATTTGTTAAAGTAACCCATCCGATTTCCTTTTTAAAAGTCTGCTACCCTTATTTTAACATATTTTAGTTTAAAATAACTCTTTCTGCTTGGAAGTTTCTCTCACAACAAAAAGCCAGTTCGACAGTCTAGCAGACTGTCGAACTGATGGCTGAAAAAATCAAAATTTTTGTCAAAAGAGCTTTTTGAATCTAAAAGACGAACAAAAAACAATTAGTTAGCACGTCAAGAGCTCTCTGTTATAACAAAAGGAGGCTGAGACAAAAAATGTCTCAGCCTCCTTTTCACAATCTTTAGTTTGGATAAATATAGGTGACGTTGCCCATAAATTCATTAGGATTAAAATAACCGCGATAGTTTCCAATTTGCTTTTGGCGATTGTAGTTAGCTTCCAAGACTTGGACGGAGCCGTCACTTTGAACATCTGTCACATAAGCAACATGTCCGTATTCACCGCCGTCCCAAACCGCAATAGCACCTGCTACTGGAACATTTCCTGTTGCATAGCCTTGGGCACTAGCATTGACGGCCCAAGTGTTGGCATTCCCCCACCAGTTGCTCGCCCAAGAAGCCGTTTCTTTCACACCCCAGGTACACTGGCCGATTGGGTAGGAATTACCATAATCAGTCGGAGTATTCAAGACAACATCTTCTACATCAGATACCAAATCAGCATTGCTTGTCGCTTCATAAACCGAACCGCTGTAAGGATTGTAAGCCTGAACCTGAGTGGTACCGCTCACTTCTAGCACATCCCCTGGGGTAATCGTATCAAAAATTGATTTTCCATTATTAGCAGCAAGGTCATAAGGATTCATCCCAGTAGCGCTGGCAATGGCAAAAAAAGAGTCCCCCTGTTGAACAACATAAGAATCTGCCCTAACAGTTTGAGCCCCAATTGTCGCCAAGAAAGCTGTGGAAGTCAAACCAAGAGTTGCTTTAGCAAATGCTTTTTTCATAACTATGTTTCTCCGTATAAATTGATAATAGAAAAATTATATCTAATTTACATGTCAGGTATTTTAGGCTTATATTTTAGTCATGTTACAAATAATTGCTACTTTTACTACAGCGTTTTTTAGGAGGATTTTTAGTTAAAAACCGAAGATAACAAGAACTGAACAAAGCACAATGGTCAATCAATCTACTCCCCATACTACAAGAAATCCTATTGGAGTATCTCTAAGTACTGCGTTAAGCTTTTTTATAAAACAATCATTTTACAAAAAAACTGTCCTGAGTCGATGTGAATAATTCCAATATCTCAGCAAACTATCGGAAGTTGAGGATACAGAAAGTAACCCTTTTGTATGATAAGATGTCCTAAATTGCAACTAGAGCAAACAAGGCACTAAAAAAGCTCCGCTTTGAGATTACAGATGAAGATTCCGATAGAAATTATAATTATCTTGTCATCTATCCATTCAATGGCACTAGAAAAGAGTCTGGGACAGACAGCCATGACGACATAGCCGTCACCCACAGAAACACGAAAATAAAGACAACAGCCCTCATTTAGAAGTATAATATAAGTGAGGGCTTTGTGGTTGATAATTTCTTGAATATCACTTTCGCGGGACAAACTAATCCACTCTACCGACGAGTACCCCAAAATATCGCCTTGAGCATG
>NZ_JBZYCU010000028.1:0-28744 GCF_058933875.1 Streptococcus sp. STC1396
TTTACAAGACACCACTACTTTAACATAAAGAAAAAGTAGTGAGTACTCTCTCCCGTCGGAGATTTCTTCACTACTAATCTTAGTATGTTTTCTACAACAAAATAGGCTCCATAATCCCTGCGGTGGAGTTACCCACTACAGAAATTATAGAGCCCCCAAAAAGCCCCGCTGAGCGGGGCTTTTAGTGTCTGACTTTATAATTATTATTCTGGGAACTTAATCAAATTAAGCTTCGATTTCTGTAACCATACCTGAACCAACAGTACGTCCACCTTCACGGATAGAGAAAGTAGTACCTTGTTCAACGGCGATTGGGTGGATCAACTCAACGTCGATAGTCACGTTATCACCAGGCATAACCATTTCAGTACCAGCAGGAAGCTCGATAGAACCAGTTACGTCAGTTGTACGGAAGTAGAATTGTGGACGATAGTTGTTGAAGAATGGAGTATGACGTCCACCTTCTTCTTTAGTAAGGATGTAAACTTCACCTTTGAATTTAGTGTGTGGGTTGATTGAACCTGGTTTCGCAAGAACTTGTCCACGTTCGATTTCATCACGTTGGATACCACGAAGAAGCACACCAACGTTGTCCCCTGCAAGACCTTCGTCAAGCTGTTTACGGAACATTTCAACACCAGTAACAACTGCTTTGCGGATTTCTTCCTTAATACCAACGATTTCAACTTCATCGTTGACTTTAACAGTACCACGGTCGATACGTCCTGAAGCAACAGTACCACGTCCAGTGATTGAGAATACGTCTTCGACTGGAAGAAGGAGTGGCTTGTCAGTATCACGTTCTGGTTCTGGGATGTACTCATCTACAGTGTCCATCAATTCCATGATGATGTCTTCGTACTTAGTATCACCTTCAAGAGCCTTAAGAGCTGAACCTTGGATAACTGGAAGATCGTCACCTGGGAAGTCATATTCTGACAAGAGGTCACGGATTTCCATTTCAACCAATTCAAGCAATTCTTCGTCGTCAACCAAGTCAACTTTGTTCATGAAAACGATCAAGTGCTTAACACCAACCTGACGTGAAAGCAAGATGTGCTCACGAGTTTGTGGCATTGGTCCATCAGTTGAAGCTACTACAAGGATAGCTCCGTCCATTTGAGCAGCACCAGTGATCATGTTTTTAACGTAGTCCGCGTGTCCTGGAGCGTCGATGTGAGCGTAGTGGCGCTTAGCAGTTTCATACTCAACATGCGCAGTGTTGATGGTGATTCCGCGTTCGCGTTCTTCTGGAGCAGCATCGATAGACGCATAGTCTTTTGGTTGGTTAACTGCTGAAGGCAAGCGACGTGCCAAAACAGTTGTGATTGCTGCAGTCAGGGTAGTTTTACCGTGGTCAACGTGTCCGATAGTACCAATGTTAACGTGTGGTTTACTACGATCGTATTTTTCTTTTGCCATTTGAGTAAAAGCCTCCAATAAAATATATTTTATAGATAGACAGTAGGCAATACAGTCTAACTTTCCTTACTATTTTATCAAATTTCACTGAAAATGCAAGCCTTTTAGTCTTTTTTTGTGAATTATTCCTTATCTAACTGATAGTAAGGCTGATTGGAAACGGAGGCACCAATACTCGAAGCAGCAATCCATTCTTTCCCTTCTAATTGGCTGAAATTCTCAGCTTTCCCAGTCAGAATAATACCAGAAAAGGTCAATTGATCCCGATTTTCTGCTTCACGAATATCTAGCTGACCAAATTTCTTGAGATAGGACTCAACCTCATTGTACATGTTGTACCCACTAACACTTGGGAAAAGATTTTTATCTGCCTTTTTCAGATAATCCAAGAAAGTCTGCTGCTCTTTCTTAGCCTCTTTTGCCTTCTTCCTAACATCTGAATCATAAGTAAAGAGAAGACTAGCGTTAGCTCCATAGGTCAGCTTGGGATCAGAATACAGTTCAATACCATTTTCACTGTCTTCTGACTGACTGCCAATCCAGTACCAGTTGATTTTGAGATTGTTCGGTATCATCTGCTGGATTTCCTTATAGGTATAAGGCTTATCAAAAGTCAAAGCTACTTCCACCAATTGATTCGGCATTTCTTTGACAGAAGCCAACTCTTTAGGCATAGAATTACTATCCTTTGTCCCTTTGGCATTGATATTATAGAAGACCGGATATTTTTGACGCAGGGTTCGCGTATAGGTTCCTGAGAGAGACAAATAAGTCCCTTCCGCAGTCGGATCTCTAAAAGCACCTATGAGTGAATAGTTTCCCTCATAGGAAGGATAAGCCACCTTCACTCCATCTAAATCCTTGAAACGATCGGAACGTAAGGTCCCTGAAAAAAAGGAAGTTTGAGTGTGGTAAAGACTATCATAGTCAACATTAGGATAGGCGATTTCGGACATAACTTCGTACTGTTTTTGTAAGTCTCGTCCGTTACTAGAGGCTAATTCTACCAGCCCCTTTCCTAGAAGACCTAAGAGAACTAAAGATACAAAGGAACTAATGACGACTGTCTTCCAGAGTCTTTTTCTCCTGCTTTTCTTTGCAACATTTTCAAATGTTTCCATTTCGATATCCTTTCTTTTCCAGCTCCTTTCGGAGTTTAGCACGACTGCGCATCAGCTGAATCTTGACCTTGCTCACTGAGTAAGACATAATTTGGGCAATCTCCTTGACCGTGAAATCTTGAAAATAATAGAGTTCTAAAAGCGTAGCTTCCTTGAGTGGCAGATCTTCTATCATACTTCTTAGCAGCTCATAATCTTCATTTTCAAAGGGATTGACAAGATCTTTTCCAAAAAATTCTTTTCGCAAAATCTCCAAATAACGTTTATCTCTCCTATATCTGTCGATATAGCGCCGGATGGAAACCCGATACATCCAAGCTCGCATCTTTTCCGCCGGAATAATAACTTCTGTTTCCAACATCTTGACAAAAACGTCCTGCACTACATCTTCTGCTTCCGCTTTAGAAGCCCCTGACTTCTGCAGATAGGAGACAATCTCGCGAGCAAAGCCTATCAAGATTGTTTCATATTCATCTAGTTTGATAAGCTCACCCCCCTCCTTCACTAGTATAACGAATGGAAAAGTCTTTTGGTTACAAAAACAGAAAAATCGGACAAAAAGCCGATTTTTCGTTATTTATAATGGTAAAGTAGCCATTTTTTATTCTCATGTATCAGCCAGAATTCCGAAGTCCTGTAGCAATTCCGTTGATAGTGATGTGAATCAAGCGTTCTTGCTCTGGTGAAAGTTCGCCACGTCGCTGACGTTTAATCAACTCCAACTGAATATAGTTCAACACATTAAAGTAAGGCATGCGGTAATCCAAACTGTCCTTGAGATAAGCATTTTCCGCCAAGAGCTCATCGTGCCCTTCGATAGCCAAGATGACCTTCTTAGTCAGCTGCCACTCGTCCAAGATAATATTGAAAATATCCTGCACATCCTTGTCTTCGCACAGTTGTGCATACTCAAAGGCAATATTCATATTAGACTTAGACAGCACCATATCTACATTTGACAAGAGAGACTGGAAGAAAGGCCATCTCTTATACATAAATTGCAGGAAGGCCAGATTCTTTTCAGGATCTTCATCAATAAATTCCTTGAAGCTAGACCCAACACCATACCAGCCTGGGAACATAACCCGGCTTTGAGACCAAGAGAATACCCAAGGAATCGCTCTGAGACCGCCGATCTCAGTAATCGTTTTACGGGCTGCTGGACGAGAACCGATATTAAAGCTGGAGATAGCCTTAATCGGACTGGACTCAAAGAAATAATCGTAAAAGCGCTCATCGCCAAAGACTAAATCACGATAAATCTGATAGCTGCGCTCAACCACTTGATCCATAATCCGCTCATACTCATTGGAAGTATGAGTATCACTCTTCTTGCGGGTTACCATGCGGTTGATAGCAGCAGAAACCAGCATTTCTAAGTTATAGTAGGCTGCATCTTTATTTCCATATTTGCTACCAATGACTTCTCCCTGCTCGGTCAGACGGATTCGGTCATTGATACTGCGTAGCGGCTGAGAAGTAATGGCTTCATAAGTTGGACCACCACCACGTCCTACTGTACCTCCCCGACCATGGAAGAAGGTGATTTTTACGCCAAATTTATCACCGATGGCTGTCAGCTGTTGTTGAGCCTTGTAGAGAGTCCAGCACGAAGATAAGTAGCCGCCGTCCTTGTTACTGTCTGAGTAGCCCAGCATGATTTCCTGATAGTTATCCTTGGAAGCAATCCACTTCTGAGCAATCGGCAGGGACAGGTATTTCTCCATAGTATCGCAAGAATTATCCAAGTCTTCAATGGTCTCAAAGAGAGGAACAATCTGCACACGTGTCCCATTTTCATCAATCAATCCTACTTCTTTGAGCATAATGGCTAATTCAAGCAAGTCCGATACACTCGTTGAGTGAGAAATGATATTTTGTTTAATAACTTCTTCTCCCAACACATCTTTAAGCTCACGGGCAGTTTTAAAAATAGCCAGTTCTTTTTGTAGAAGTTCTGATTTTTGGACATGAGTAGCCGACAAAATCCTTGGATCGTCCAAAAGTTGTTTAAGCAGGACCTGACATTTTTCATCCTCTGAGAGAGAGCTGTAGTCCTTTACAATATTTGCTGATGCTAGGAGCTCGGCCACACAGGCTTCATGAACACTGGAATCCTGCCGCATATCAATACTTGCTAAGAAGAAACCAAAGACATCGACTGCTTGCAATAATTCAGTCAACTCACCTGTAACTAAAGCTTGTCCATTGTGCTCTAGCAAAGAATCACGGATAACTAGCAAGTCTTCTTTAAATTCCTGAGCAGTCTTGTAAGATAACACCTGCTCCTTGCTCAAGCCATCTATGGTATCTGTAATACGGGACTGGATATAATTCGGAATGATTTCTTTACCGTTATTGGTGACAGACACACTAGCATTGGCATTCAAAACCTCACCAAGCTTATCTGCCAGCTGATGTCCTTCACTTGAAAAATTCCCTTCTTTCAAATAAAGCAAGGTCTGAATCAGCTTGGACTGAATATAATGAAAAGCTCGGCGGTAAGGCTCATTTTCACGATAAACTGATTTATCACTGGACAACGCAGCCATTTTCATTACTGCTTCACTGGTTTCCGAAAACTTAGATGAAAGCGAAAAATTTCGATAAAGAGTATAGACCTTATCGATATAGTAGTTCAAAATAACTTCACTTTGAACAGTTGCTGACAGTTTTAGCGTTTCTGCTGTTACAAATGGATTACCATCACGGTCACCACCAATCCACATTCCCATAGTAATTGGTTTTGGATTTTCTAAATGAATCCCTTTTTCTTCTGCTAAGCGCTTGTATTCCAGCATAAAGTTGGTAATAGCCTGAAGAAAAGAACTATTATAGTATTCCATGACATTGGTAATTTCATTAGTTACCTTCAGTTTTTTCTCGCGAATCATGTCGGTCTGCATCATGAGCTCAATATAGCGGCGTAAATTCGCCAACCATTTCTTCTCATTTACCAAACCAGCCTTTACATCACGGTGCTGACGCAGCAATGTGTGAATATGATTGGTCAAATCCAACATGGTCTTGCGCTGAACCTGAGTTGGGTGAGCCGTCAGTACTGGCACGACATTCAGGTTCTCTAGAATTTCTTGAGCATTTTCCCGAGTTGAAATCAAGTCTATTGTTGTAGAAAGTTTTCCTAAATAATCGCGATTGACATTGTTTTGATGGTTGATTTCATAGGCCAAATCAACATCTTCAGAAATATTGATTAATAGCGGCAAGATTGAGAAATAGCGAGAAATATAGACCATCTCATCTGTCGTCAACTTCTCTACGATGGCTTTTAATTCTTGATATCTCGAATCAATTGCCAAATCTTTCATAGTAGAAATTTTTTCAAAAGTCTCGGGACCTAAGATATTTTGCGTAATATCTGCAAGCAGATCTGTTAGAATTGAAACCTCTTCACGAATGACTTCTTTATTGCTATAGCTTTCCAATTTGTTAAATGACATAATCTATACCTCTCATTTTTCAAGGATTTTTCTACTTTAGAAATATGCTTCAGAAATGGCCAAATTCTTATCGGCCAGCAGTTTGCATTTGCTGATAGATATCTTCTCTGCGCTCATTGGCATCAATATTTAACACAAAGGCAATGGCTACCGATAGGACGAGCAGACTATTCCCCCCTTGAGACAAGAAAGGGAAGGTCACTCCGGTTGATGGAATCAAACCAGAAATTCCGCCAATGTTTATGAAGGTCTGTGTTAAAAACATGCCGCCAATTCCTAAGGCCATCATTGAATTAAAAGGATCTTTAGCTCGGATACCCACTAGAATAATTCTTAGGATAAGGAAAAACAGCAATGCTAAAATCAAACTAGCTCCAAAAAAACCTAATTCCTCAATCACGATAGAAAACACAAAGTCGGTATGAGCTTCGGGAAGATACCCCCGTTTTTCAATCGAATTGCCTAAACCTAAACCAAACCAGCCACCGTTACTCATGGCATAATATGAATTGGCTAATTGGTGTCCTGAGCCAGACAAGTCATTAAAAGGATTAAAGAAAGCGCTGAACCGCTTCGCAACATAGCCAAAGAGCGGCATCTTTGCAACCCGTTCAACCCCAATAAGCCAAATGCTAGCCAGGACCAGCCCTGAACTTCCAAGAATGACTCCCAGCATAGTGGAAAACCATCGATAGCCAATGCCGCTGACCGCCACCATTATGATGACTGTTAAAAACAAAATGGTCGCATTCCCTAAGTCAGGCATCATTGCAACAATCCCAATCAGCAGGGCTACGATTATCCGCCAATCATTAAAAGCTTTTGGAAGCCATTGATTTAAAGTCAGGGCTTGGTAGTCATAAATTTCGATTTCTTTCTGCTTTTTGGAAAAACGATAGGCCAGAAACCAAATCAGAATAATCTTCAAATACTCCGCTGGCTGAACGCTGAATTGGCCAATAATCAGCCAGCCGTGAGCTCCATTGACCGTTTTAGTTACAAAGCGCGAAAGAAGCAAAAGGATTATTTCCACAAAAATAATCAGCGTAATGAAACTACCATTTTTTAAGAAGGACATTTTCATCCTATACAAAATAGTAATGGCGACCAAGCTAGCAATCCAAAATAGTCCTTGATTTATAGCCATACTAAATCCGCTTGCGCCGGCTTGAATCAAGGATGGACTTGTCGTTGAATAAACAATAATCAATCCTATAACAGACAGAATCATATAAGGAATTAAAATTGAATAATTCAACAGGTGTCTCTTATCAATTTTCATATTTCACCATAAAATTTCTAAAAATTCAATCTTCATTATATCACCTTTCCAATTGAAAAAAAAGTATTACGGAAAGTTCAGAGCCAACTTTTTCAAATTAGCACAGCAATGGAACAACTAAAACTCTTTATATTTCAATTGTATGACATTTTATTCATTATTTTGCAAATTTAGAGATATTTTTTGCTTTTTATTTCACTTTGGGTTAGAATAAAAATGTATGAGAAAGAGAATTAAACCGCTTGCATTCTTCCTGTTTTTTATTTGTTTCATTGTATTTCTTTTAATAAATAAACAAATCTCTGATTCGGCAGCTAAGCAAGCAAAAGCAACAAATTCACAATCTGCACAAATAACAGCCAATTCATCAGATGAAGAGCAAACTTCGATTTTAGATGAAGAATTCATCAATAAACCTGTCATTGATATATCTGGCTGGCAGTTACCAAGTGAGATTGACTATGATATTTTATCAAAAAATATATCCGGCGTCATTGTTCGAGTTCATAGTGGCAATCAGGCTAAAAAAGAGAATGCTGCAACCCACTTAAACGGACTGGATAAAGCTTATAAGACTCATATCACTGAGTTTCAAAAGAGAAATATCCCCGTCGCAGTGTATGCATATATAGCCGCCGACAGCGAAAAAGAAATGGCAAAAGAAGCAGAACATTTTTATAAGGCTGCTTCAAAGTACGAACCGACCTACTATTGGCTCGATGTTGAAGAAAAGACCATGCCTGACATGAATGCGGGAGTTGAAGTTTTTCGCTCAAAACTCGAAGAACTAGGTGCTAAAAATATTGGGATTTATGTTGGAACTTTCTTTATGGAAGAACATAGCATCTCAACGGATAAATTTTCTGCGGTTTGGATTCCTACCTACGGGGCTGATGATGGTTATTATAATGCCGCCCCTAATACGGAGCAAGAATATGATCTGCACCAGTATACTTCCCAAGGAAAATTAAATGGCTTTCCTCACTATTTGGATTTGAATCAATTATCTCCTTTAAAAGATAAAATGAAAACCTATAAAAAACTGTTTGACAATTCCCAATGATTTCAAAGCTTTGTCCACTCAGATGAGTAACGACTGAAGAAAAAGACTTTTATTTCCCATTCTTCAATCAAAAAAAGAACCAACCTTGCAAGCTTTTAAGAAGGCAATTATCCTTTCTTAAAAGTTTGCTTTTTTATTATGCACTTATATTGTATATTCAAGTTCTAAAAAAGTAAAAACAAGCTAAATTCCTGTATCTAGTTAGGAATAAAAAAAAGATTGAAGAAAACTCACCTCAATGGATAATTTCTTCAATCTAAAACTATAGGGAACAGATTTCAATTGGTCGTTTTGATGATTTGGCAATCTGCAGCAAATCAAATATTTACAGATTCTCACCTTCCCCTAGACACTCTCTTTTAATTTCTTGCTGGTAAGTCATCGTTTTCAACAAAATAGTGCTTCAGTATTCCACTATCCCCAAAGAGAACACCATGAAGAACCCCGCCATAAACAGCTCCGCCATCCATGCCAATCTTGCCGTCCTCAGTCATCCATAGCTGATCAGTTCCCGGTGCCTTATGCAAGAGGTAAAATGTCGGTGTATGACCAAAGACAATCGTCTTGCCAGTCTGATTGCTGCCTTTGTGAAAAGGCTCGCGAATCCAAACTTTTTGATAATCACTGGTCTTTCGCCAGTCTTTCAACTCCAAATCTAGGCCAGCATGGACAAAAATGTACCGTTCTGTCTCAAATAGGAAGGGCATCTGACGAATAAAATCTACTAAATCTGCCGCCTCCGTCTTGACACATTCCGCGTCTGCTACTCCATCTACAGGAGCACTGAGAGGTCGGCCTAAAAGCGAATTGATCGTCGTATCTCCGCCATTACGTCGGTAGTGGTCATAAGACTTTTCAGGATTGTCCAGCCAGGTTAGAAACATATATTCATGATTACCAGACAGACAAACAGCTCCTTCTTGGTCCACTAGGTTCTTGACCCGCTCCAAAACTGCTCGGCTGTCCTCACCACGATCTATCAAGTCGCCTAGAAAGACTAGTTGGCTGCGATCGTCCCAATGCTGGAGCAGTTTATCTAGCATACCAGCCTTGCCATGGACATCACCGATTGCAAAATATTCTGTCATACGCGCCACCTCCTAAAGGAGACCGAAACACTAGTGTCTCAGCCTCGCTTGTTTATTTTTTTAATAACTCTCTGGCTTGAGTCAAAGCAGCTTCCGTCACATCTTCGCCAGCCAGCATCTTAGCGACTTCCTGAACACGCTCGTCAGCTGTCAGCAGCCGAACCGTTGAGACGGTCGAATTTTCATCCGAAATCTTCTCAATAAAGAACTGATAATCGGCAATCGCAATGACCTGCGGCAGATGGGAAATAGCCAAGACTTGACCATTGACGCCAATCTTGTGAATCTTCTGAGCGATGGCTTGAGCCACACGGCCAGAAACGCCCGTATCCACTTCGTCAAAGACAATGCTGGTCTTGCCTTCCTTACGAGAAAAGGCAGACTTGATCGCCAACATGAGACGGGAGAGTTCCCCGCCAGACGCAACCTTCACCAAAGGTTTGAAATCCTCGCCCGGATTGGCTGAGATGTAAAACTCTACTTGTTCATTGCCTTCACGGTTGAACTTTCCCTTAGTGAACTGCACTTTAAAGCGCGCCTTTTCCATGTAGAGATCCTGCAGCTCCTGCTTGATTTCTGCTTCCAGCTGGGTTGCTAGACCATGACGGGCCTGACTCAGCTCCTGGGCCAACTCCACCAGCTCTCTCTCCAAGAGCCTCAGCTCTTTGTCCATATCCTCTGAGGACAAGTTGCTGCCAGTTAAAAGGCTGTATTCTTTGGAAATATGAGCAAAGTATTCCAGCACCTCATCTACTTGACCACCGTACTTGCGGGTGATGCTGTTAATCAGGTCTAAGCGACTCTCCACCTGCAGCAGTCGGTCCCCGTCAAAGTCCAGTCCATCTAAAATGTCCTCTAGACGCTTGCTGACATCCTCTAAGACATAGTAGGTCTCTGACAAGCTAGTAGAAAGTTCCTTGTAGGCTGGATCGTAATCCTCGATAGACTCAAGGTCATTCATAGCTGAACGGACATTTCCCAGACTGGAAAAGTCTTCATTATCCAGCATGGTATAGGCGTTGGTCAGCGTATCAGCAATGAGCTTGTGGTTGAGCAAACGGTCTCGCTCCTGATACAGGGCAGTATCTTCACCGCTTTTGAGGGCGGCACTTTCAATCTCCGCCATCTGAAACTCCAGCATCTCAATTCTGGCCTTATGCTCCTGCTGATTTTTCTGCAAAGTCAGGACTTGCTTACGCAGGCTTCGATAGCGGTCAAAGGTTTCCTGATAGCGACCCTTGAGATGCAAAAAGTCTGCTGAGCCAAACTCATCTAGCATGGAGATATGAAGCTGGGGTCTCATCAGCTCTTCCTGATCGTGCTGACCATGAATATCTACCAAATGCTGGCCAACAGCCTTTAGAACAGACAGATTCACCATCTGACCATTGATACGGCTGACACTGCGGCCGTTTTGCAGAATTTCCCGACGGATAATCAGCTCATCGGTCAGCTCCCAGCCTTGCTCCTCAAAAATCTCTCGCAAAGCTCTGCTATTCTCCAGCGAAAAAAGTCCTTCTATCTCAGCTTTTTGGGCCCCATGGCGAATAACATCCGTCGTCGCACGGCTGCCCAGCATCATGTTCATCGCATCAATAATAATAGACTTACCAGCTCCCGTTTCCCCGGTCAAAACCGTCATACCCTGCTCAAAATTAAGGGAAATCTCCTCAATAATGGCAAAATTTTTAATCGAAATTTCTAATAACATAGGTTTTCCTACCAATTATTGATTTCAGCCGTGACTTTTTGGGCTGCACTTTCACTTACTGCAACGATTAGGATACTGTCATTATCCGCAATGATGCTGAAAATTTCCTCAGCAAATTCTTTACTCAGATGACGCTTGACTACCGCCGCACTCCCTGGTACTAGGTTAAGATTGAGCATATTTCCTAGATTTTGACAGGCCAAAATATTATTTTCAGTCAACTTCAGACTATTGCTAGCTGTTTTTGGAAGCTCGTAAATATAGGTATTATCTTTAAAAGGGATTTTTACAATCCCTAGCTCCTTGATGTCTCGTGAAACCGTTGCCTGTGTCGCTGTAATACCAGACTCCCTGAGATGTTCTACAATTTCCTCTTGGGTACCAATCTCAAATTCGCTGACAAATCGTCTGATTTTCTCTAATCTATCCTTCTTCTTCATCTTTAAATTCCTTGTGGGCTGCCTCTACGACAGCAACTAAGTCTTGCTCCAACTCATTTTTCGGCTGCTCGCTTTTCTCCAGAAAGGCTAGAAATTCAACATTGCCATGCCCACCCTGAATTGGAGAAAAATCCAAACCTTTGACTGAAAAACCTGCTTCCAGCATAAAGGCTGTCACGGTTTCCAGAACCGCCAAATGAACTTTCTTGTCCTTGATAATCCCCTTCTTGCCAATCTGCTCGCGGCCAGCCTCGAACTGAGGCTTAATCAAGGCCACGACCTGACCTCCCTCTTCTAAAATCTGATAGAGGGCCGGCAAAATCAAGCTGAGCGAGATAAAGCTAACGTCAATGCTGGCAAAGCTGGGTCGAAAGTCAAAATCAGCTGCCTCCGCATAGCGAAAATTGAACTGCTCCATGCTGACGACCCGTTCGTCTTGGCGGAGTTTCCAAGCCAACTGGTTAGTTCCTACATCAACAGCGTAAACCAATCGTGCTCCCGCCTGCAACATGACATCGGTAAATCCCCCGGTCGAAGCTCCGATATCCAAGGCCACTCGGTCTGCTACCGAAAGGCCAAACACTTGTAAAGCCTTTTCTAATTTCAGACCGCCACGGCTGACATACTTGAGTTTTTCTCCCTTGAGTTTAAGCTCTGTTCCATCATCGATTTTTTCACCCGGTTTGTCAAAGCGCTCTCCATTAGCAAGTGCCACGACTAGGCCGGCCATCACTCCGCGCTTGGCCTGTTCTCGGGTCTCAAAAAGGCCTTGTCGATAGGCCAGTACATCCACTCTTTCCTTAGCCATCCAGTCTCAAACTTTCTATTATTTTTTGAATTTCTTCAGCTGAAAAATCACTTTCTGTTTCTAGTTGCTCCAGCAGGTTTTTTGCTTGTTCCAGTGTTTCATCGAAAAAGGCTCTGGCTCCATCTAAACCTAGTAAAGCTGGATAAGTTGATTTCTCCGCTGCCAAGTCCTTCTGCGGTGTCTTGCCAATCTGCTCAAAACTGGCTGTCACATCTAAAATATCATCCCGCACCTGAAAAGCCAAACCCAAGAGTTCTCCCGCTTGACGGAGCTTCCCTAGGACAGACTGACTGGCCTGAGCAATGATTCCTGCTGCTACAAAAGGATAGGCCAAGAGCTTGCCTGTCTTATTGGCATGAATGGTCTGGAGCTGGTCTATCGTCAACTTACGACCTTCTCCCTGCATATCCAAAACCTGCCCGGCCACCATACCAAAGGATCCAGCTGCCAGAGACAGCTCAGTTATCAGATCCACCTTGACCTGACTAGGGAGCTCTGCCATTGCCACCAAACCATAAGGATCCAAAAAGAGAGAATCTCCCGCCAAAATGGCCATATCCTCCCCAAATTTCTTGTGGCTGGTCAGACGCCCACGGCGGTAGTCATCATTATCCATAGCCGGCAGATCATCATGAATCAAACTACCAGTGTGAATCATCTCTAAGGCTGCTGCCACCTGAAAGTGGGCGGGAGTTAATTCCAGACCAAAGCCCTCCAGCAACTCCAAAAACAAGAGAGGACGAATCCGCTTACCACCAGCCTCGACAGAATAGAGAATGGTCTCTGTCAAATCCGACGATACTTTCTTGCTCCGATAAAAATCTTGAATGGTCAGGCCAATTTGCCTGATTTTAAACTCTCTTGTCATTCCATATCCGTTTCTGTGCCATCAGCCTGCATGACCTTGACCAAGGTCTTTTCTGCCTGATCTAGCGTCTTTTGTAGCTCTTTAGACAACTGCATGCCCTTCTGAAATTCGGCGATCGCCTCTTCCAAGGCGACATCTCCATTTTCCAGCTTCTGGACAATAGCTTCCAAATCAGCTAAATTTTCTTCAAATTTTTTGTCTTTTGACATCTTTTACCTCAACTTGGACCTGACCATCTCGCATGAGAATGGTCAGCTGGTCCTTCTCCTTGATATCCTGACTGGACTCGATTACTGTTTCATTTTTTTGGATAATAGCATAGCCCCGCGCCACAATTCGACTGGTATCCAGCATGAGCAACGCATCTGACAGCCGCTTGGCTTCAGCCACCTTGTGGTCATAGATAACCGCCATATTACTACGCAACAAGCGTTCCTGCTGGTGAACCTGCTCCTGATAGTGCTGCACCTGCCGCAGAGGTGACAGAGACTCTAAGCGGTGCCAGAGAATCTTGACCTGCTGGACTTCTTCACTATAATATTCGCGAATTTTTTGCTTTAAACGTAGATTAAGCTGGTCTAACTTTTGCAGATAGCCATCATAAAGCCGTTCTGGCTGCCGAAAAATAACAGAAGAAGCCAGCTTGTGCAAACGTTCTCGCTGGTAAGTCAGACGATTTGCAGCTGCATTTGACAGACGATTTTGCTGCTGACTCAAATGCCCCAGAAGATCCAGCTTGGTGACTGGTGTCGCCAATTCAGCTGCTGCTGTTGGGGTCGCTGCCCGTCGGTCTGCAACAAAGTCAGCCAGAGTTGTATCTGTCTCATGCCCCACACTGGAAATGATGGGAAGCTGAGATTCAAATATAGCTCGTACGACGATTTCCTCATTAAAAGCCCAAAGATCCTCGATGGACCCGCCACCCCGACCAATAATCAAAACATCCAAATCCTCCCGCTCATTGGCCCGACGGATATTGGCTGCTACCTCGGCAGCGGCTCCTTCGCCTTGAACCTTGGTCGGATAAAGCAAGATGTCCACGCCAGGAAAACGGCGGCTGACTGTAGTGATGATATCTCGGATGACAGCTCCGCTAGGACTGGTCACCACCCCAATTTTCTTAGGAAACTGGGGTAAAGCTTGTTTAAATTTATCTTGAAAGAGTCCTTCTTCTCCCAGCTTTTTTTTGAGCTGCTCGAACTGAACAGCCAGGGCACCAATACCATCTGGTTCAGCCTTTTCAATAACAATCGAATAAGAACCGCTGGGCTCATAGAGCTGAACACGGCCAATGACATTGACCTTCATCCCTTCTTCTAACTCAAAGCCCAGCTTTTTATACACACCAGACCAGATAGTCGCCTGAATGACTGCCTTCTCATCCTTAAGCGAAAAATACTGGTGGGTAGGCCGCTTACGAAAATTGGAGACCTGACCAGTCAGATAGACCCGTTCTAGATAAGGATCCCGGTCAAACTTCATCTTCAGATAGCGGGTCAAAGTCGAAACCGATAAATAATCTGGCATGCCTCCTCCTTTCTATTTCCTAATGTTTTCGTAACTTTTATTATAACAAAAATCTGTATAAAAAACCGATTTCAAACCTAAAAAAATGTCCTGAAAAAAGCTAAAAAGCTGGGACTTTCTAAATAGAACCCAGCTTAAGCAAAAACTAAGAGAAAAAGTCACTGATAAGGAAAACTAGGGACAAATTTTCTTCATCCATCTTGGGATTGCCCGACTAATCTCCGTCGGTAAAACGACATAGGCCTCCTCGGCTAATTCATCCGCAATAGCTGAATGCAAGTAAGTTGCAGCCGTCACCCGTTCAAAAAGTGAAGCCTGCTGAAATTGTCCTGCAAATCCAGCAATCATCCCTGCTAAGGTATCTCCCATCCCACCAGTTGCCTGATAGGGGCCTCCAACCTGCAGCTGATAAAAGTCTTTTACCCCACTCTGAAAAACTCGTGTTCTATTGCCTTTCTGAACAACTATAGTACCTTCAGAAAATTGGTCAACAACTTTTTGACTGGATGTCTCATCTTGTGACTCGATAGGCAAGCCAGACAAGCTTTCCCACTCTTTTTGATGAGGAGTAAAGATTATCTGGGAGCTTGGAAAGGGCAGAGCTTGCTTGGCAAAAAGCGAGAGGGCACCACCATCCATAATCAATATTTGTCGTTTGTCCACAAGATTCAAAACCAGTTGCAATACTGACTTCTCTAAAGGGGTCTCAGCCAAACCCGGACCGATTAAAATAACACTTGCCTTACGAATCTGCTCCATCAGCCGCTCTTGTTCCCGCAAATCAAAGGCCATGGCCTCTGGCAGATGAGCATGGAGGGCAGAAATATTCTCCCGTTCAGTCGCAACTGTCACCAGACCAGCCCCACTGCCTACTGCGGCTAAGGCTGCCATGATAATAGCTCCGCCATAGGGATAGGTTCCGCCAATCAAGAGCAGGCGACCATAGTCTCCTTTATGGCTCTCTGGCGGCCGATTTACAATAACCTTTTTCAAAAGACTTTCACTGACTATTTTCATTTTAAATCCTCTATAACTTATTTTAAATGTTTTCGAAAACAAATATTCCCCACTCTATCAGTCAAAGAAACTCGACCTATCTCCTCATATCTCTGCTTAACATAAAAAGTCGGTGCATATATGGATACGGTCGCCACGAAAAGACTCCCCATTCCATATTGCCGTCCCCAGTTTTCAAGATAGTTCAATAATAAAGTACCTAAATCTGGATACTAAGAGGCTTTTTCCACTCATAACTTCTGCATCTGAATTTGGATTCCGCAAGATAAATTCGTCAAGCCAACCTGAAAATATCACCCTTTTTCATTTCAGAAACTAAAACTGCTCTGTATCTCGCCAATCACCACCAACAAATGCGTCGTATTCCTTGAATTTTCTTTCCAAATCTTTCTGAAGGGAGTTAGGGTTTGCATTTAAACCAGAGCAGTTTTCCTTCTCCCATATTTTATCATATTTTCACCCAATACTTAAAATGAAGAAACAGATTTAGAAAAAGACTAATGAGGAACTGCTGCATCTGTTTCCTCCCCAACACTTTAAAAATTCATGGAAGTTTCAAACAAAGAAAACTCGCTACCGCGAGTTCCCATCTGTAACCTGAAACAATCTCCCAGATTGTTTCAGCCACCTAAATATGCTTTGCGGACTTCGTCGGAAGTCAAGAGTTCTTGTCCCGTACCCGAAAGGACGACTTCCCCGGTTTCAAGGACATAGCCTCTATCAGCAATGGATAAGGCTTTATTGGCATTTTGCTCGATCAAAAGCACAGTTGTTCCCTGCTTTTGGATATCTTGAATGATATCAAAGATTTCTTGAATGAAGATTGGAGCCAGCCCCATTGACGGCTCGTCCAAGAGTAAGAGCTTAGGCGTAGACATGAGCGCTCGTCCCATGGCTAGCATCTGTTGCTCACCGCCAGAGAGAGTCGCTGCATCTTGGTTCTTACGCTCTTCCAAGCGTGGAAAACGAGAGAAGACTTTTTTGAGATTGGCTTGGTTTTCTTCGCGATTTTTCTTAAGAAAAGCTCCCATTTCAAGATTTTCCAAAACAGTCAGGCCTGGAAAAACATGGCGCCCTTCTGGAACCTGTGAAAGCCCCGTAGCTACGATTTTTTGAGCAGGAACTTTTTGAATTTCATTGCCGAGAAACTCAATCTTTCCAGCACTTGGACGAACCAAGCCAGAAATCGTGCGGAGGATGGTCGTTTTCCCAGCACCATTGGCACCAATAAGCGAAACGACTTCTCCTTCGTTGACTTCAAAGCTGACATCACGGACAGCCTGAATCATGCCGTAGTGGACGGATAGATTTTCAACTTTGAGCATGGACATTAGGCTTCACCTCCTAGATAAGCTTCAATAACGCGCTTGTCATTCTTAATCTCATCTGGCGTCCCGTGGGCAATCAAGCGGCCGTATTCCAGCACATAAATGCGCTCGGTCACTTCCATAACCAGACTCATATCATGCTCAATTAGCATGATGGTAATGTTAAATTCATTTTTAATCCGACGGATCAGGGCAGTCAGCTCAGCTGTTTCCTGAGGATTCATCCCAGCAGCTGGCTCATCCAAGAAGAGAATCTTAGGCTCTGTAGCAAGCGCCCGAACAATCTCCAGACGACGTTGCTGACCGTAGGCCAAATTTTTAGCCAAGGTTTCTGCTTCCTTATCCAAGTCAAAGATGGCCAGCAATTCCAAAGCTTTCGCTTTCAATTCTTCTTCATTTTTATAAAATGCCGGAAGGCGGAAGAAAGAAGCCAGTATATGAGGTTTATGGTGATTACCAAAAGCAATCAACACATTATCCAACACTGTCAAATCTTTAAAAAGACGAATATTTTGAAATGTCCGGCTGAGACCCAGAGTTGCAATTTTGTAAGGTGCCTTGCCATTCAGCAAATGCCCGTCCAAAGTGACCGTTCCCTCACTCGGCTCGTAGACGCCTGTCAAAAGGTTGAAAAGAGTTGTTTTTCCAGCACCGTTAGGACCGATAAGACCGACCAGTTCTCCCTCGTTCAATTCCAGACTTACATCGCTAACAGCCGTCAGTCCTCCGAAATTTTTGGTTAATTTTTGTACATCAAGAAGCGCCATTATTCTTTGACCTCCTTATTCTTTTTAAAGAGCTTAGACAGGCTCAGTTCCCAAGTACCCAGCAAGCCTCCTGGACGGAAAATCATCACCAAAATCAAGGCCAGTGAGTAAACAATCATCCGGACGCTAGAAATATCTTGCAAAAGCATATTGAGGATACCCAGTACCACCGCAGCTACAATTGTTCCAGTCATTGACCCGAGACCACCAAAAACGACGATAATCAAAACGTTAATCGTATTGATGAAAGAATAATCTTTTGGTACAACAGAACCAACGAACCCTGCCTGCAGAGAGCCTGCGATAGAGGCTGTGATAGCTCCGAAAACAAAAGCAAGCACTTTAATTTTTGTTGTATTGACACCGACAGATTCTGCTGCAATCTCGTCCTCACGAACAGACAAGGTGCTGCGCCCGATAGGACTGCGGAGAAAGTTGAGGGTTAAAATAGTCGTAATCACTACAAAGACATAAACCATCTGCCAAGATGTAAATGGAGGAATAGCCAGGATACCTGCTGCACCATTGGTCAATTCGCCTCCATTGACAATCAAAATCCGAATAATTTCAGAAACACCCAATGTCGCAATCGCCAAGTAATCTCCCTTTAATCGAAGAGTAGGAACACCGACAAGTAGTGCCACAGCTCCAGCAATAACAGCTCCAACCAGCATGGCAATAAAGAAAGCTCCGTAGGTCGGTGATTTTGAACCCATAATAGCTACTGCATAGGCACCAATCGCCATAAAACCAGCATGACCAAGCGAGAATTGCCCAGAGAAACCAACGATGAGATTGAGTCCGACAGCCAAAATAATATTAATCCCAATCTGCTCAAAAATTTGCAGATAAAAAGGATTCAAGATACCTGCACTGGCAAGCACTGTCATCAAACCGTATCCAGCGACGATTAGAGCAAGCCATAACGCATTTACTTTTAAATTCTTTTTCATACATTACACCTTCTCTTTCACGTTTTTACCTAGAATACCAGCAGGACGAACCAATAGAATAACAATCAAGATAGCATACACAATCGCATCCCGGAAATCTGACAGTCCAACTGCTGTTGCAAAAGTTTCCAACAGACCGATTACAAAACCACCTAAAGCCGCCCCTGGGATGATACCAATTCCGCCCAAAACTGCCGCAACGAAGGACTTGATACCCGGTGTCATTCCCATTAGTGGCTCAAGTGAATTGTAGTAAAGGGCAATCAGCACCCCTGCTGCTCCTGCCAAGGCTGAACCCAAGGCAAAAGTAAAGCTGATCGTACGATTGACATTGATTCCCATGAGCTGGGCAGCATCGCTATCCACGGAAACAGCCCGCATGGCTTTCCCCATTTTGGTTTTTTGCACGATAAACTGCAAACCGACCATGAGTAAAATAGAAATTCCCAAAATCATTAGTTGGATATTGGAAATCGAAACTGGTCCAATCGTATAACGCACCGTTTCAATCACCTGTGGGAAAGAACGAGTATTGGCACCTACAAAGAAGACCATGCCGTATTCCAAAAGGAAAGAAACCCCAATCGCCGTAATCAAGGCTGCAATCCGTGTCGAATTGCGTAGCGGTCGATAGGCTAAAAACTCAATCACTACACCGAGGATAGCTGTTCCAACCATAGATAAAATAAGGGCCACAAAGAAATTCAGGTGAAGGGTGTTAATCAGGTAATATCCCATAAAAGCACCGATCATATAAATGTCACCATGCGCGAAATTGATCAATTTGATAATCCCGTAAACCATGGTATAACCCAAGGCCAGAAGCGCATAAACACTCCCCAAAATCAATCCATTGGCTAGCTGCTGAAGAATTTGTTCGAGCATTCCACACCACTCTTTCTAATATAAAATAAGAGCAGAAACAACAATCTCAGACGAAGCCTTGTCTTGCCGTCTCTACTCAAACATCATAAGCAAGTAATAAACAAGCCAAAGACTGGGAATGCTCCCAGCCTCAGACCCTTTATTCAGGTTTAACTGTCTCAACAGTATCTACTTTACCATCTTTCAAACCAATCATCAAGGCTGTCTTAACAGGGTTGTGATCTTTATCAATGGTAATGGATCCAGTAACTCCTTCAAAGTCTTTTAACTTAGCAAGGTTATCTTTAATATCTACAGATGTTTTTGCACCCTTAGATGCTTCTGCTGCCATGTAAACTGCGTCATATGAGAGCGCTGCAAACATAGAAGGCTCTTCATTGTACTTAGCCTTGTAGGCTTCAACGAATTTCTTCGCTTTATCTGTCATGTCACCTGAAGTTGAGAAACCAGATACATAATAAACATTGGTTGCTGCTGCTGGAGTTGCTTGCTCTACAAACTTAGCATCGCTAAATCCGTCTGGTCCAACGATTGTTTGAGTGATACCCAAACCACGCGCTTGGTTCACCAATTTACCAGCTTCTGTGTAGTAACCTGGCACAACCAGTGCATCAAATTCTTTGCCTTTGATTTTTGTCAAAGCAGCTTGGAAATCTGAGTCACCAGAAGCGAAAGTTTCTGTCGCAACGATTTCACCCTTGTATTCTTTCTTGAAGGCTTCAGCCATTCCTTTAGCGTAGTCGCTTGAGTTGTCATAATAGAGAACAACTTTCTTAGCTTTCAAGTTTTCAGTTACATACTTAGAAATGATTTTACCTTGATAACCATCTATAAAAGTTGCACGAAACAGATAGTCTTGGTTTTTAGTCAAATCATCCTGTGTAGCACTTGGTGTTACCAAAGGCACACCAGCTTTACCAGCATTGGCAATCGCAGCCGCAACCCCACCTGAAGTCGCAGGACCGATGATTGTATTCACCTTATCTTGAGTCGCCAAGCTTGTAGAAATAGTAGCTGCTTCTGCTGTTTCTGATTTATTATCTTTATCAGTGACTTCGATCTTCTTGCCATCTACACCGCCAGCTGCGTTGATTTCATCAACAGCAAGCTGAGCACCGTGTTGTTCTGCAGTACCGTAAGCTGCTACAGCTCCAGTTTCTTCAAAGTTGAAACCGAACTTAAGTGTATCACCAATTTCTGTTCCAGTAGCGGATGAGTTGTTTGTCGAAACCTCACCACAAGCTGCTAAAAGTGCAGCACTAGCAAAAGCTACAAGAGAAAGTGCAAATTTTTTCTTCATAATAATTCTCCTCTATTTTGTTATTTGCAAATGATATAGTAAGAATATACCGAATTATCTGACAATTGTCAACCCAAATAAACTATTTTTTAAATAATAGCGTTTTCTTGACTCCTATGGAGACTACCAACAAAATCGGTATCTAGATCTTTAATATGACAAAATCGGATTCTTTTAATATATCTTTCCTTTGACAAACGTTTTTTTAGTTCATCAGCATGATCTTTATTAACATACAATTGAAGATAACGGTGCTTTTTAGAATGATACACAATATCGCCAACATCTTCTAATTTTTTAACATCGCGATTATAATAAAGGTAGATAATTAAGCCTATTCTTTCCTCTTTTGTAAACATAAAACTCCTCTCTTTTATTTTTCGTTCTACTTGCTCTATTGATTATATCAAAAAAATGCCCTTACGGAGCATTTTTTTCAAAACAGATTAAGTAGATTGACTAACTTAAATTGTTATTTGCCATAATTTCGTCAATAAAACCGTATTCTAGAGTTTCTTGGGCACTCATCCAATAATCCCGCTCAGCATCTTTATGAACTTGCTCAACAGATTTTCCAGAATTGTCAGCTAGGATTTGCTCTAAGGTCTTCCGAGTCTTAAGCAAATGCTCAGCTGCAATCGCCATATCTGTTTGCTGGGTACCACCGCCAGTGCCACCCATCGGCTGGTGAATCATGTATTCTGCATTCGGAAGCATGAAGCGTTTCCCCTTGGTACCGCTAGAAGCAATAATGGTTCCCATGCTAGCTGCCATTCCCATAACAATAGTTTGCACGTCTGATTTGATGAAGTTCATCGTATCAACAATAGCTAAACCAGCAGAAACAGATCCACCCGGCGTATTAACGTAAAGGTAAATGTCTTTGGTATTGTCCTGAGCATCCAAAAAAAGCAACTGGGCAATAACAGAGTTAGCCATATTGTCCTCAACAGGACCAGTCAGCATAATAATACGGTCTTTTAAAAGTCGTGAGTAAATATCATAAGAACGTTCACCACGGCTGGTTTGTTCAATAACTACAGGAATCATAGTTTTCTCTCTTTCTCTTTATTTAATTTTCTATCAAACTAGGAAATAGAATTTCAAATTACGAGACTATTATATCCTTTTGGTCAAAAAAGGTCAAATAGAAACTTTTACTTGGTTCCAAAAAGACGATCTCCCGCATCTCCCAGTCCTGGTACGATATAGCCGTGTTCATTGAGATGGTCATCCAGCGCTGCTGTGAAAATATCCACATCTGGATGAGCTTCCTGCAAAGCTTTGATACCTTCTGGAGCAGACACCAAGCAGACAAATGTAATATTGCTAGCACCACGTTTCTTCAGAGAATCCACTGCCAAAATAGCAGAACCACCAGTAGCTAGCATTGGATCTACAACGAAAATCTGACGTTGGTCAATATCTTCTGGCAGCTTCACCAGATATTCAACCGGCTTCAAGGTTTCTTCATCACGGTACATTCCAATGTGACCAACTTTAGCTGCTGGAACCAAACTCAGAAGGCCATCCACCATGCCAATACCTGCGCGCAAGATTGGTACGATGGCCAATTTTTTCCCTGCAATCTGCTTTTGAACGGTTTTCGTAATTGGTGTTTCAATTTCTACATCTTCAAGTGGTAAATCGCGCAACACTTCGTATCCCATCAGCATTGCGATTTCATCTACTAATTCACGAAATGCTTTAGTAGAGGTATCTGTACGACGCAAGATAGACAATTTATGCTGAATAAGTGGATGAGCGATAACTTCAAGTTTTCCCATGATTGGAGTTCCTTCTTTCAATTTATTCGTCTTATTATATCAAAAAAATATTGAAAAGGCTTGCCATAAGCAAACCTTCTTAAAGATTTTATTTGCTTTACAGCCATTCTCTGTAGCGCTTGATATAGAAATGTTTAACAAAGGTTACGCTAAACATATAAAGCACAATTATCAAGAAGAGGAAAAGGAAATATGTGCCATTCAGCGGAGCTGTCTTCAGGACAGACGCAAAGAGGCTGTATGGTAAGGAAGTGACAAAGAGCGCAGCCGCCATGGTCGTCACAATAAGGGACAAAGCAGGACGACTTTGCACAAAAGGCAGCTTAGGCGAACGCAGCATGTAGATAACCATGGTCTGGGTCCACATAGACTCAATAAACCACCCGGTTTGGAAAAGAGTGATAAAGATCGCTGCCTGTTCAGTACCAGCTTGATAATTTCCACCGGTCAGCATAGGCACAATAATAAAGTAAAGCACCAGATAGGTTAAAACATCAAAAACGGATGAGATAGGCCCGATCCAAGCCATAAAACGGGTGATGGAGCTAGCTGACCAAATATGAGGCTTCTTAAGAAAATCACTATCTACATTATCAAATGGCAGAGCTATACAAGACAAGTCATAAACCAGATTGAGGACAATCAAATGAACTGGTGCCATAGGCAGAAAAGGCAGAAAAATACTGGCAAAGAGAAGAGAAAAGATATTCCCAAAATTGGAACTGACCGTCATCTTGATATACTTGGTCATATTAGCATAGACTTTGCGTCCCTCTACCAACCCTTTCTCCAGAACCATGAGGTCCTTGTCTAACAGAATAACATCAGCCGTTTCCTTAGCAATATCGACAGCCGTATCAACAGAAATACCCACATCTGCTACTTTCATAGAAGGCGCATCATTGATGCCATCGCCCATGTAGCCAACCTTATGGCCATTGGCCTTGAGCTGAAGGATGATCCTCGCTTTTTGGTCAGGCGAGAGCTTAGCAAAGACCGTTGTACTTTCTACTGCTTGGCTCAATTCCTCATCAGATAAGGCATCTACCTCTACACCTAGCAAGATATTTTCTACATCAAGGCCAACCTTTTCACAGACTGCCTGAGTAACCTTCTCATTATCACCCGTCAAAATCTTAGTGGCAACTCCGTACTCAGCCAAGGTTTCAATGGCTGGAGCCGCAGATGGCTTAGGCGGATCCAGAAAGGCTAGATAGCCCGTCAAAATCATATCAGACTCATCCTCAACTTTAAAGGCGTAATCTTCTTCTAAGTCTGACTTGTAGCTAACACCAAGCACGCGCAGGCCTTGCTCATTGAGTTGAGCCACTTCTGCAAGGATTTCCTGACGAATCTCTTCAGTCAGTTCCGTAATGCGATTCTTGTATTCTACATAGCTAGAGATGGCCAGCATTTCCTCCAAGGCGCCTTTGGTCACCATGCTGATGATATTTTCATCATCCTTGACAATGACACTCATGCGACGACGCTCAAAGTCAAAGGGCAGTTCATCAATTTTCTTAAAGGTTTGGTCTAAATCACGAACAAGCTCATGCTTCTCCGCTTCTTTCTCCGTTCGGTTGATAATAGCCCGATCCATGAGATTTTTAAGGCCCGTTTGATAATAGGAATTGAGAAAGGCACGACGGAGCACTGCCAAGTCTAAATCACCATGAATATCTAGTGGGTATTCCAAGACAATCTCGTCTTGAGTCAGTGTCCCCGTCTTATCCGTACAGAGGATATCAATAGCTCCTAGGTCTTGAATAGCATTCAGTTTTTTTATCACGACCTTTTCCTGAGCCATGATAATGGATCCTTTAGCTAAGCTCGCCGTGATAATCATCGGCAGCATTTCTGGCGTCAGTCCAACTCCAACGCTGAGGGCAAAGACACCTGCTTCCAACCAGTCGCCATCTGTCAGACCGTTGATGAAGAAGACAACTGGCACCATGACCAGCATCAAACGAATCAAGAGCCAAGAAATACTATTCATCTCGCGCTCAAAAGAGGTCGGCTCATCGTAGGTATTAAGCGTCTGCTCAATGGCTCCCATCATGGTCTCGTCACCAACCACCAGCACCAGAGCTGTAGCTCTCCCGGAAATAACGTTGGTTCCCATAAAGGCCAGCGACTCTGTTTCTAAAAGGCTATCGAAATTTTGCCCATCCGCCTTGTTCAAACAGAGCTTTTCTACTGCGTCACTTTCCCCTGTTAGGCCAGACTGTTGTACAAAGAAATCGCGGGAATCCAGCAGCAAGACATCTGCGGGAATCATGTCTCCAGCACTAAGCTTGATGATGTCTCCTACAACAAGCTCATCAATCGGAAGTTCCTGCTCTGCTCCTTCTCGGATAACCGTAGCTGTGTTGACAATCAGCCGAGACAGATTGCTGGCAGCACGGTCGCTCCGCAATTCCTGAACAAAACGAATGCCTCCGGAAATCAGCACCAAAACGACAATAATGATGGAAGTCGTCGGGTCTTCCTCACCGGGCTTGGCCAGCCAGACATTTGTCACTAAGGACACCAGAGCAATCACTAGCAAAATAACCGTAAAGGGGTTAATAATAGACTCGTAAATCTTCTTAAAAATGGAGTCTTCTTGCCCCTTCGTGATGATATTTTCCCCATAGAGGTCCCGATTTTCTTCGACCTGCTCTTCTGTCAGGCCTCGAAAGGCACTATTGTAGAATGCTAAAGTCTCTTTTACAGGAAGCTGCAAAGCTGCAACTAATCTTTCTTTTACTGTTTTCATTGGTTTCTCCTTTATGTATGATTGATAATTTTCATACACAGAGACCAATCACTTTATGAGGACAGAACGACACAAATCAGCGATTGGCTGTGTATGTGCGGTTCCGGATGATCGTCAATTTGCATCGTGCTTCTCCTTTCTTTTATTCTTGATTTGTAGGGAATCAACTATTTACTTACTTAAACTACTTTCAGCAAAAAAGAAGACCCTGCCAATATCGGCAGGGGTGTTTGCATGTCAGGTTATTCGCTTCATTGTTTTAAACACACATAAAGCAAGCATTGACCGTTCAAGCTTTAACTCCATAAGGCGATGTAATGAACTTAGTCTTGACCTTGGCGATCAGGACTGTTGACCAACGAGTAGTGTCTCCACTGCTTTGCGGTAGTCATCCGTATCCTTATGGTAGCCTCACCTACCGATTTACACTCTTACTATACTCCTATTTAGAAGGACTGTCAACAGTTAAGTACCCTTAATTTCATTTTTGGAAATATATTTATTTAAAAAGAAAAGCAGCTGCATTTTGCAACTAGCTTTGGACTTATTCTTCTGGCAGAATCACCCAGAAAATGAGGTAGGGAAGAAGTCCAATCCCATAAGCGAAAAAAGAAACTCCCCAGATAACACGGATGATGACTGGATCTATATTAAAATAACGAGCTAAGCCGGAGCACACCCCTGCAATGATTTTATCATTGGCATTTCTTGTTAATCGTCTTGCCATAATCAAGCCTCCTTCAGACGGACTACAAATTTTTATCAAACTAAACGAATGATTCTCACATTATTTTACCACAATTTTTCCTTAAATAATCGTCGGAAGTTCATCGTCGTCTTCAAAGTCTTCGAGCTTTTCCTCGCATGGGAAAGGTTTCTGGATACGCCCTATTATAAAACGAGAGAAGGGACCAACCAGCAGAAAGTTGAGGGGAACAGCCATTACAAAATTTGTTCCCCAAGCTCCCAAATAGCTTTCCATTGACAAGACTTCACCATTAAAAAGCAGACCATAAATAGACATCAATGATACCATTGCTAGCACCATACCCCCAGATATGACCGCAATCTTTTGCCAGCGCTTGTGATAATCTTTCAAAAAGCGAAATGCTAGTCCTTTGACCAAAGGTCCTACTTAAAAGAACATCTAATAAAAAATCAGTTATAAAACCTGATAAAAAGCCAGCGGCTAAATTTCCCAAAAAGAAATGTTCCAGCAAATAGAGGTTCCAAACAGACATCCCCAGGACCATCAGACTACACATGAACAGCGTGAAAAACATGGTATCCTTAAAATCTCTAGGCATAAGCACTCCATTTCTTGTTTAAGAAAAATCATTCTAACATAAATATTTTTTTCTCGTAAGCAGAATTTCAAGAAAATATTTTCATAGGTTCAGATTCGCAATTCTTGGCTATTTTTGCTAGACTAAGTAGAAGAAAACCATTGAAAAGGAGAAAAAGGATGCGAGCAGGTGTCATTATTTACAATCCTTTGTTGGACAAGATTTTACTGATTCACCGTTGGAAGGATGGACAAGAGTATTTCGTGATTCCTGGGGGAACTATCGAGTTTGAAGAAAGTCCATTACAAGCCGCTCTGCGGGAAATAAAAGAAGAAGTCAATCTTAGCTTTTCTGCTGACCAGCTATGCACAGCTTTTTCCTTTAATAATCAGGGCAGAGAGGAGCATTATTTTTACACCGACTTAAGTACAGCTGACACTCCTCTCATGCAGGGCGAAGAAGTCCAGCGAAGTAGTCTCCAAAATATTTACCAGCCCGAATGGGTCAGCTTGCGAGATATTGACAGCCACAATCTGCGCCCAGAAAGTCTCAAATCCCTGCTCTTGGAATTTCTGACACAGGAAAGTTTGAAAAACTAAACCACTTATAGTAAAATATCAATAATTTATAAACTTATGCTCAGAAAGGTTCCTTATGAAAAAAATTATTCTTTTCAGTCTTTTATCCACTCTTGCTCTGGCAGGCTGCTCCGCCAAAGAAGAGTCCAACACCCAGTCCTCCAGCAATATTAATCAATCTTCTGCTACCAATACCAGCTCTGAAGATGCTGAGACTCAGAAGCTCCGCGAGCAATACAAGGATGCTATGACCAACGAAAATGCCAACTTCCCACAGCTATCTACAGAAGTTACCGAAGACGAAGCCGAGGTCAAAATCACTACTACTCAAGGAGACATCCGACTCAAGCTTTTTCCAACATACGCTCCTCTAGCTGTCGAAAATTTTCTGACACATGCTAAGGAAGGTTATTATAATGGCATCATTTTTCACCGCGTTATCAATGATTTCATGATTCAGGCAGGTGATCCAAAAGGAAATGGCACAGGCGGCGAATCCATTTGGAAAGGAAAAGATACTGCCATTGACTCAGGAAACGGCTTCAAAAACGAATACTCCCCTTATCTCTACAACTTGCGTGGTGCATTAGCCATGGCCAATGCCGGAAAAGACACGAACGGCAGTCAATTTTTCATCAACCAAAGTAAGAAAGATTTATCCAACCAATTACCTACAGATACATTTCCAGCTAAAATCATTGAAGCTTACAAAAACGGTGGAAATCCAAGTCTTGATGGTGGATATACTGTCTTTGGGCAAGTGATTGAAGGCATGGATGTGGTAGATAAAATTGCTGCTGCAGAAACAGACAGCAGCGACAAGCCCAAAGACGACATCAAGATTGAAAAAATCGAGATTATCAAGGACTATGACTTCAGCAAATAAGCTTGCTACCCAACGAATAAAGAAGGGAAATCAAGATGATTGTCTGGGGATATAAAGGTTATCAGAAAAACTTGGGCTAGACTCAAAGCAAAATTGAGTGCACAAACTGTAACAATGCTGCGCCTTGCGACATTGTTGAAACTGGTCGGAAGTTTATTCTTTACTAGATTCCAATCCTTCCTTATGGCAAAAAAATCTACCTCGCCTGCTCAGTCTGCCAGCATGGCAAACAGATTGAAAGGCAGGAAATCGAGCAGTTTTTGAATTATTAACAACAGAAAGAGGCTGGGACAGACAGCCATGACGACATAGCCGTCACCCACAGAAACACGAAAATAAAGACAAAAGCCCTCATTTAGAAGTATAATCTAAGTGAGGGCTTTGTGGTTGATAATTTCTTGAATATCA
>NZ_JBZYCU010000029.1:0-28348 GCF_058933875.1 Streptococcus sp. STC1396
AAGAAAAAGTAGTGAGTACTCTCTCCCGTCGGAGATTTCTTCACTACTAATCTTAGTATGTTTTCTACAATAAAATAGGCTCCATAATCCCTGCGGTGGATTTACCCACTACAGAAATTATAGAGCCGTTTTCTGGTAATCAGAATTCTGCTTTGTTCGCTTTTTGCATTTAATTATAGATTTGAAGGGCTTAATAATTAAGATTTTTAAAAATTGAAATCTTTTTGTCCCAGCCTCTTTCTTTTGTTTAACAAGCTTTCAAAGAATAGAGCTAATTCAAATAATTATCTATATATTTTTGGAAATTAGGATATTTTTGACGATTCATTGCATAAAGCATTTCCCCATATAAGGGATCTCTAGGGTCGTCGGGTTCTAAAAGAACAGCAATTTTGAGGTCATTGTCAGGAAAAGCAATAGTGTAGTGATAAGTATCGTTGACAGTGATGGAATAATATTTTGTATTGTCTTCATATCCAGACTTATCAAGAACATAATGAAATTCCTTGTCTCCTAATTTTCCAGTGTTTTCCTCGAAAACTAGGTCAATATTTTCTCCCGCAGAACCCTGTGCTTTCCATTTTCCGCGGTACATTTCACCTCGGCCGATGCCTAAAATACTACAAGCGCTCAGACAGATAAGGATAAATACAGTAAAAACGAATACTATGGATTTTTTCATTGGAAACCTCCTTGTGTAATCCCTTTTATATTATTCTACCATATTATTTAGAAAGGATGAATCTTTTTATGAAAATCAGGTTTGACCCTTGAATTAGCCATTTTTAAGAAAGTTTGGTATAATATGTGGTATGATTGTAGTGATTTTATGTCGAATCGATTAAAATGACCCATAGGATGCTATTTGCAATAGAAGATAAATTAATGAAATGAGGTTCTAGTTTTTTGTTAGGATGGCTCGTTTCCTCTCAAAATTTTGTGGTGAATAAATGAAAAAAATATTAGTTGTTGATGATGAGAAGCCAATCTCAGATATTATAAAATTTAATATGACCAAAGAAGGTTATGAAGTTCTGACAGCTTTTGATGGTAAGGAAGCGTTAGAAATGTTTGAAGCGGAGCAGCCAGATATTTTGATTCTGGATCTGATGTTGCCAGAAGTTGATGGACTTGAGGTTGCTCGGACCATTCGTAAGACTAGCAATGTCCCGATTATTGTGCTGTCTGCCAAGGATAGTGAGTTTGACAAGGTTATTGGTCTTGAAATCGGTGCAGATGATTATGTAACCAAGCCATTTTCAAATCGTGAATTACAGGCGCGGGTTAAGGCTCTTCTTCGCCGTGCAGATTTAATCATTGAGAGTCAAGCAGAAGATAGTGGACCAAATGAATTAAATATTGGGGACTTGCAAATTTTACCTAATGCATTTGTGGCTAAGAAGCATGGAAAAGAGCTGGAGCTGACACATCGGGAGTTCGAACTGCTGCATCACTTAGCAACGCATATTGGTCAAGTGATGACGCGTGAGCATTTACTTGAAACTGTCTGGGGCTACGATTATTTTGGTGATGTCCGGACAGTGGATGTGACCATTCGTCGCCTGCGTGAAAAGATCGAAGATACGCCAAGCCGGCCTGAGTATATCTTGACTCGCCGCGGTGTTGGCTACTATATGAGAAATAATGATTGAAGAAATTAAACAATTTGTAATCTCTGCGGATTTCGTCTTTGCTATCATTATTATCGGCTTCATTGTGGTCGTGGCTCTGCTCTTATTGGAAAATCGCCGTGACAACCAAAAGCTTCTGCAACTTAATCAGAAAATTAAAGATTTGATTTCTGGTGACTATTCAGAAGTGCTAGACATGCAAGGAAGTCCGGAAATTACAGATATGACCAATAGTATCAATGATTTGTCAGAAGTTATCCGCTTGACACATGAAAATCTTGAGCAGGAAACCAAGCGTCTGTCTAGTATTTTGTCCTACATGACAGACGGGGTGCTTGCCACCAACCGCCGAGGGCAGATTATTACCATTAATGATATGGCGACCAAGCAGTTGGGTGTCAAAAGAAGTGAGGTCCAAAATATGAATATTTTGGATCTGCTTTCAATTTCAGATGAATACAGTCTTCGGGACCTGATTACCAATGTTCCTGAATTGATTATTGATTCTCAGGATGAGAATGGGGAATATTTGCGCCTACGGGTTCGTTTTGCCTTGATTAGACGGGAATCTGGCTTTATATCAGGTTTGGTGGCGGTCCTGCATGATACGACTGAGCAGGACAAGGAAGAGCGGGAGCGCCGGCTTTTTGTTTCCAATGTTAGCCATGAGTTGCGGACGCCCTTGACTAGTGTGAAATCTTATCTGGAAGCCTTGGACGATGGGGCTCTGTCAGAGCCAATTGCGCCGGACTTTGTCAAGGTCTCACTGACTGAGACTAACCGGATGATGCGGATGGTGACGGATTTGCTCAGCCTGTCGCGGATTGATAATGATACCAGTCATCTGGAAGTGGAGTTGACCAATTTTACAGCCTTTATCACCTTTATCCTGAATCGATTTGATAAGATTAAAAATCAGGACGAAACAAAAAAATATGAGATCATCAGGGATTATCCGATTACACCGATTTGGGTGGAAATTGATACGGACAAGATGACTCAGGTCATTGATAACATCATGAACAATGCTATCAAATATTCACCTGATGGTGGCACCATTACCGTATCTGTGAAAACAACAGATGTACAGCTGATTCTCTCGATTTCAGATGAAGGTCTGGGGATTCCCAAGCAGGATCTGCCGAAGATTTTTGACCGTTTCTATCGAGTGGATAAGGCTCGCAGCCGAGCTCAGGGAGGGACTGGCTTAGGCTTGTCCATTGCCAAAGAAATTATCAAGCAGCACCATGGTTTTATCTGGGCCAAGAGCGAGTACGGCAAGGGATCTACCTTTACCATCGTTCTTCCTTATGATAATGACGCTGTCCGTGTAGACGACTGGGAAAATGAAGAGAATGTAGAAAGTGAACATGACTAAGGGATTTCAATATAGTATTCTGGCATCGGGATCAAGCGGCAATTGCTTTTATCTGGAAACAGACCAAAAACGCCTGCTTGTTGATGTTGGTTTATCAGGAAAAAAAATTACGAGCCTTTTGAGTGAAATTGACCGCAAACCGGAAGATTTAGATGCCATTTTAGTCACCCATGAGCATAAGGATCACATCCATGGCGTGGGAGTTTTGGCGCGTAAGTACAATCTAGATATTTATGCTAACGAAGCAACCTGGCGGGCTATGGAAAAGGATTTGGGCAAGCTGGATGTCAGCCAAAAGCATATCTTTGAACTAGGTAAAACCAAGACTTTTGGCGACTTGGACGTGGAGAGCTTTGGAGTCAGCCATGATGCAGCCTGTCCGCAATTTTACCGCTTTATGAAGGATGACAAGAGTTTTGTCATGCTGACAGATACGGGCTATGTCAGTGACCGTATGGCTGGAGTGATTGAGAATGCGGATGCTTATTTGATTGAGAGCAACCATGATATCGAGATTCTCCGGAGCGGTGCCTATCCGTGGAGTCTGAAACAACGGATCTTGTCTGACTTGGGGCATTTATCTAATGAAGACGGTGCAGAGACCATGATTCGCACACTTGGCAATCGCACCAAGCGTATTTATCTGGGGCATTTGAGTAAGGAAAATAATATCAAGGAGCTGGCTCATATGACCATGGTCAATCAACTGGCTCAAGCTGATTTGCCAGTAGGTCATGATTTCCAAGTCTTCGATACTTCTCCTGATACTGCAACGCCTTTGGCAACTATCTAATCATCAGTCGCTCAGAAAGTTGGAACACACGGTTCCAACTTTTTTAGGATTGACAAGGATTGCTTTTTATGAGACACTAGTTCTATGTTTTTTAGCCTGTTTTTTATACTAGAAAGGAAAAAAAAGAACGAAAATGACGAACGACTATGAAAACGTATGTGAGGAAACCAAATGCGCCTGATTTATTTTGTGATTGCCTGCCTATCTTTGGCCTTAGGAGTGATAGGAATGTTTTTGCCTGTCTTGCCGACGACCCCATTTTTGCTTTTGTCTATTGCTTGCTTTTCACGCAGCTCCAAGCGGATTGAAAATTGGCTTTATCACACCAAGATGTATCAAATCTATGTCGCAGATTTTCGGGAGACTGGCTCGATTGCCAAAGAGCGTAAGAAAAAGATTATCGTGTCCATCTATATCTTGATGGGAATTTCCATCACCTTCGCGCCCATTATTTGGGTGAAAATTTTCTTGTTCGCCCTGACAATCTTTATTACTTATTACCTTTTCAAGGTCATCCCAGATAAATAATAGGCTGAGAATTACCCTAAGAAGACAAGTAAACAAGTGCGTTGGCACTTGTTTTTTGGTATAATGGTAGATAGTTCACAAAGAACATCATTTGAGAAAGGATGGAATTGGACTCATGCTCTGCCTGGACCTAGCATGAAAAAGAAACTATGGAACATTTAAAAGATGCACTGCTGGAGCAGTTTGGACTGGTGTTTGAAGACAGTAGTCTGCTAGAGACCGCTTTTACTCACACCAGCTATGCCAATGAGCACCGCCTCTTAAAAATTTCACACAATGAACGCCTGGAATTTTTAGGAGACGCTGTTCTGCAGCTGATTATTTCTGAGTATTTATATAAAAAATACCCCAAAAGACCAGAAGGAGATTTGTCAAAATTACGCTCCATGATTGTTCGTGAGGAGAGTTTGGCTGGCTTTGCACGGGACTGTCAGTTTGATCATTTCATCAAGCTGGGTCGTGGTGAGGAAAAGTCAGGAGGTCGTAATCGGGATACCATTCTGGGTGACTTATTTGAGGCCTTTTTGGGTGCCCTCCTTTTGGATAAGGATGTGGAGACTGTCAAGGACTTTATTTATCAAGTCATGATTCCCAAGGTGGAAGCGGGTGACTTTGAGCAGGTGACTGACTATAAGACCAAGTTGCAAGAACTCCTGCAGGTTAATGGCGATGTTGAGATTGTCTATCAGGTTACAGATGAGACAGGGCCAGCCCATGCTAAGAACTTTGCTGTGGCTGTGTTGATCAATGGTCAGAAAGCGGGTCAGGGACAAGGCCGTTCTAAGAAACTGGCTGAGCAGGAAGCTGCCAAGGATGCATTTGAAAAGGAAAGTCACTAATGTTTTTAAAGGAAATTGAAATTCAGGGCTTCAAGTCATTTGCAGATAAGACTAAGGTGGTTTTTGACCAGGGTGTGACTGCTGTTGTTGGTCCCAATGGCTCAGGCAAGTCCAATATTACGGAGAGCCTGCGCTGGGCTCTGGGTGAGTCGAGCGTTAAGAGTCTGCGGGGTGGTAAGATGCCGGATGTCATCTTTGCAGGGACGGAGAACCGCAAGCCCCTCAACTATGCTTCGGTCGTCGTTGTTTTGGATAATCAGGACCAGTTTATCAAGCAAGCAGGCAAGGAAATTCGTGTCGAGCGCCATATCTATCGGAGTGGTGATAGCGAGTACAAGATTGACGGTAAAAAAGTTCGTCTCCGCGATGTCCATGATCTTTTCATGGATACAGGGTTAGGACGAGATTCCTTCTCCATCATTTCCCAAGGGAAGGTAGAGGAAATCTTTAACAGCAAACCGGAGGAACGCCGGGCTATCTTTGAAGAAGCGGCTGGAGTGCTCAAATATAAGACTCGTCGCAAGGAAACAGAAAGCAAGCTGGCGCAGACTCAAGACAATCTAGATCGCTTGGAAGATATTATCTACGAGCTGGATAGTCAAGTCAAACCACTGGAAAAGCAGGCTGAGACAGCCAAGCGTTTTTTAGAACTGGATCAAGAGCGTCAGGAACTTTATCTAGATGTCTTGGTGGCTCAAATCAAGGCGAATAAAGCTGATTTGACGGCGGCAGAGGCTGATTTGGAGAGTATCAAGCAGGAGCTGGTGGCCTATTATACGAAACGAGATGAATTGGAACGTGAAAACCAAGAGATTAAGGTCAAACGGCAGGAAGTGAATCAAAAACTGTCTGACGATCAGGCCAGTCTTTTGGAGCTGACTCGTTTAATCAGTGATTTGGAACGTCAGATAGACTTGGCCAAGTTGGAATCTAGTCAGGCAGCTAGCAGCCGTTTGGAAAATGAAGAACGTTTGGCTGGGTTGAGAGAAAAAAGTCAGCAGTTGACAGCTGATATTTCCTCCAAGGAAGCTCATCTGGCTGATTTAGCAGTCCAGTTGACTGAAAATCAAGGGACTATGAGCCAGTTAGAAGCAGAATTGGCAGACTTTTCAGATGACCCAGATCAGCTGATTGAAAATTTGCGGGATCGTTACGTCAAGCTCATGCAAGAAGAAGCGGATTTGTCCAACGACTTGACCTCGCTAGAAAATCGTCTGGAGAATGAGCGGAGTCAAGCTGCCAGCAAACAGGCAGAGTTTAGCAAACTACAGGCTGATTTAAAAGCTGGTAGGGAAGAAGAAGCGGCTCGACAGGCGGAATTGGAAGAGGCACAGGCTGCTCTCAGAGCCTTGCTAGATCAGTATCAGGAGCAGCAGGGGCAGGTTGAGAATTTGACGGTTGCTTATCAAGATGAGCAGACCAGCATGTTTGCTCTGCTGGATGATTTGAAAAATAAAAAAGCCCGTGCAGCCAGTTTAGAAGCTATTCTTAAAAATCACAGTAATTTTTATGCAGGTGTAAAAAGCGTTCTGCAGGAGGCTGATCGTCTGGGTGGTATTGTCGGGGCAGTCAGCGAGAAATTGAGCTTCGATTCTCATTACCAGACCGCTTTGGAAATTGCTCTGGGGGCAAGTAGCCAGTATATTATCGTTGAGGACGAGGGAGCAGCGACCAGAGCCATTGATTTTCTTAAGAAAAATCGCGCTGGTCGGGCTACTTTCCTACCCCTGACGACTATCAAAGCTCGTCAACTTCCCGAGCAAAATCAATCCAGAATTGAGGCCAGTCCAGGCTTCCTAGGTATAGCTTCGGAGCTGGTGACCTATGAGGCAAGTTTGGAGAATATTTTCCAAAATCTGCTGGGAACAACCGCTATTTTTGATACAATTGAGCATGCGCGTGCAGCTGCCCGTCAGGTACGTTACCAAGTAAGAATCGTAACGCTGGACGGTACGGAACTGCGCACAGGCGGTTCTTATGCTGGAGGAGCTAATCGCAATAATAACACAATCTTTATCAAGCCTGAACTGGACAGCCTGCTTGGAGAAATGGAGCAGCAGTCTCAGAAGCTGAAAGGTCAGGAGCAGCAAGTCGAAAGCTTGCAGTCTCAGGTATCAGAGGCCAAGCAAGCCTTGGAAACCATCAAGTCTGAAGGTGAGCAAGCTCGCTTGACGGAGCAAAGAGTCAAGTTGGCCTACGAACAGATTGCAGAGCGGGTTGCAGAACTCAGCCAGCTGGTGCAACTGCAGGAGCAGGACTTGGCTAGCCAGACTGAAGCAGCAGACCTGGCTGAAAAGAAAAAAATGGAAGAGCGCCTGTCGGCTATCGAGGCTTCCAAAGTAGCCATTACTGCTGAAATCGAGCAAGTCAAGTCGAATAAAAACGCTGTTCAGGATCGTTTCGATCAGCTATCGGCTAACTTGTCTGAACTGAAATTGAAGAGCACGGAGCTGACTTCTAGCCAGCGCTTTGAGAAGAATGATTTGTCGCGTTTGCTAGAGGAGAAGGCTGCTCTGGACAAGGAAGTCGCTACTTTGCAGCTTTTGATAGAGCAAAAGGAAGAAGCAGTCAGCCAGAAGGTGGATATTTCCGTCTTGGAAGAGCAGCTCAAGACTGCCCAGCAGGAAAAGACAAGTCTGAATCAGAGTCTCATCCGACTCAAATTTGAGCTGGACGACTTAGAGGGCCAGTCTGAGGATATTCTGGGGCATTTAGACCAAGCCCGTCAGCAAAACGAAAGTCTGATTCGTCGTCAGGCCAAGGCAGAGGCTGAAAAAGAGAAATTTTCAGATGCCTTGCGTCGTCTGCTGACCAATCTGACGGATAATTACCAAATTAGCTTTGCTGAGGCTGATCAAAGAGCTCGCTCTTTGGAAAATCTTACAGCTGCAGAAGCCCAAGTCAAAGACTTAGAAAAGGCTATTCGTGCTTTGGGACCAGTCAATCTAGAAGCCGTTGAGCAGTTTGAAGAAGTCAGCAGCCGTCTGAACTTCCTCAATAGTCAGCGAGCTGATGTTCTCTCTGCAAAAAATCTGCTGCTAGAAACCATCGAAGAGATGAATGACGAAGTCAAGGAACGTTTCCAAACAACCTTTGAAGCCATTCGCGAAAGTTTCAAGCTGACCTTTAGCCAGATGTTTGGTGGCGGTTCAGCTGATCTCATCTTGACAGAAGGCGACCTGCTGACAGCTGGGGTAGAGATTTCGGTTCAGCCTCCAGGCAAGAAAATCCAGTCCCTCAATCTCATGAGCGGGGGGGAAAAAGCCCTGTCAGCCTTGGCTTTACTCTTCTCCATCATCCGAGTCAAGACCATTCCTTTTGTTATCTTGGATGAGGTCGAGGCAGCTCTGGACGAGGCCAATGTCAAGCGTTTTGGAGATTATCTCAATCGCTTTGACAAAGAGAGCCAGTTTATCGTTGTAACCCACCGCAAGGGAACCATGTCTGCAGCGGACTCTATCTATGGAGTGACTATGCAGGAATCAGGAGTTTCCAAGATTGTATCGGTCAAGTTAAAAGATTTAGAAAGTTTGTAATATGAGCATAAAATTAGTAGCAACAGATATGGATGGGACTTTTTTAGATGACAAGGGCCAATTTGACATAGAGCGGCTCAAGAACTTGCTACTCCAGTTTAGAGAAAAGGGCATCTACTTTGCCGTTGCCAGTGGTCGCGGCCTCCTCTCACTTGAAAAGCTTTTTGATGAAGTCCGAGGTGACATGATTTTTATCGCAGAAAATGGCAGCCTGGTAGAATTTCGGGGAGAAGACCTATACGAGGCAACCATGCCACGGGAATTTTATCTCAAGGTTTTTGACAAGCTCAAGGAGTCTCCTTTTGTCAATGTCAATGAGTTGCTCCTGACGGGGAAAAAGGGCTGTTATGTCTTAGATACAGTGGAGCCGGCTTATCTGTCTTTCAGTATGCATTACAATGAAAATATCCAAAAAGTTGCGGATTTTAGTGAGATTACTGATGAGATTTTCAAACTTACGACTAATTTCAGTGAAGAAACGGTAGCCGATGGCGAAGCTTGGGTCAATGAAAATGTCGCTGGTGTTAAGGCGATGACAACAGGCTATAAGTCGATTGATATCGTGCTGGACTATGTGGATAAAGGTGTGGCTCTTGTCGAGCTGACTAAGAAGCTAAATCTAGAGATGAATCAGGTCATGGCTTTTGGTGATAATCTCAATGACCTACATATGATGCAGGTGGTAGGGCACCCGATTGCACCAGAAAATGCGCGGCCGGAAATTTTGGCAGTTGCTAAGGAAGTGATTGGCCACCATGCGGCCCAATCTGTTATGACTTACATGGAGGGCTTGTAATGGCTGATATTAAATTGATTGCTTTGGACTTAGACGGGACTCTGTTGACCTCTGATAAACAGATTTCCGAAGGTAATCTGGCAGCTCTCAAAGCAGCTCAGAAGCAGGGAGTCAAAGTTGTGTTGACCACAGGGCGTCCGCTTAAAGCTATGGAATTTTTCCTGCATGAACTGGGCACCGATGGTCAGGCAAATGAATACACTATTACCTTTAACGGTGGTCTAGTTCAGCGCAATACTGGCGAAATTTTGGATAAAACAGTTTTTTCCTATGATGATGTGGCTAGAATTTATGAAGAGACTGAGAAATTAGGTCTACCTCTGGATGCGATCGATGGTGGCTTGGTTTATCAGATTCAATCAGACCAAGCATCGCTCTATGCGGAGTTTAATCCAGCTTTGAGCTTTGAATCGATTGCTTTTGAAGACCTTTCCAGCCAGGAAACTTACAATAAATGTGTCACAGCATTTGCTCAGGAACCGCTGGATGCAGCTATTCCTCACATTGCGCCCGAACTTTTTGACCAGTATGAGATTTTCAAATCACGGGAAATGTTGCTGGAATGGTCACCGAAAAATGTGCACAAGGCGACTGGTTTGGAGAAATTGATTGCCCATCTGGGAATTGATAGAAGCCAAGTCATGACTTGTGGCGACGAAGCAAATGACCGCTCTATGATTGAATGGGCTGGCTTAGGAGTAGCGATGCAAAATGCAGTTCCTACTGTCAAAGAAGTGGCTAATGTAGTGACTCCTGTGACCAATGATGAAGATGCAGTTGCTTGGGCTATACGGAAATATGTATTGAAGGAGGACTAATCGATGGGATTATTTGATCGCCTTTTTGGTCGAAAAAAAGAAGAACCGGTAATTGAAGAAATTGTCAAAGAAGCTCTGGAAAGTCTTGAAGAGAGTGAAACGAGCGCTGAAGAACCCCTTTTGAGTGAATCATCAGCTATGAGTTTGGCAGAAGTAGAGGAGAAAAGTGCTGACTCTCAGGAAGAGAAAGTAATTCCGATTTTGGAAACTTCCGAAGATCCAGAAAGTCTTTCTGAGGAAGCTGTTCCATCATCTGAGGAATTTTATTCAGAGCTGGAAGAGCGTTTGGCTGAAGATCGGGTTCTTAATGAAGTGCTTGCAGACAAGGCTAAAGTCCTAACGGATGAGTCAGAAGCTGTTACAGAGGATAAAGAACGGACTGAAGCAGCACCTCAGTCTGAAGAAAGTGTAGCTCAGCTTCAAGAGCAAACTGACGCAGAGTATACAAAACCAGTAGAGACTGAAGAAAAACCGAAACCTACCCCTTCTGTTATGGAAAGTTACTACGCAGAAGTACAGCAAAGGATTGCCGAAGCAGCAGCTCATAATCAGGAAATTGAAGAAAAGTCTGAAGAGGTCACTCGGGAAGCTTCACAACCGCAAAAAACAGAAACTGCAATATCTGCCCCCGTTCAAGAAGAAAGTGTCCAGGATAAATACGACCGTAGTCTCAAGAAAACTCGGACTGGTTTTGGGGCACGACTCAATGCTTTCTTTGCAAATTTCCGCTCGGTTGACGAAGAATTCTTTGAAGAGTTGGAAGAATTGTTGATTACTAGTGATGTTGGAGTACAAGTTGCCTCAAGCTTAGCAGAAGATCTTCGTCACGAAGCACGATTGGAAAATGCTAAGAAACCAGATGCCCTTCGTCGAGTGATTATTGAAAAACTGGTCGATATTTATGAGAAAGATGGCCGTTTCAATGAGAAAATCAATTTTCAAAATGGTCTAACAGTTATGCTCTTTGTCGGTGTAAATGGAGTAGGGAAGACGACCTCAATCGGTAAATTGGCCTATAAATACACGCAAGAAGGTAAAAAAGTGATGCTGGTGGCAGCAGATACCTTCCGGGCAGGAGCCGTTGCTCAGCTGGCTGAATGGGGCCGCCGAGTGGATGTTCCTGTTGTAACAGGTCCAGAGAAGAGCGATCCTGCCAGTGTCGTTTTTGATGGTTTGGAAAGAGCGAAGTCTGAAAATATTGATGTGCTCATGATTGATACGGCTGGTCGTCTGCAAAATAAAGATAATCTCATGGCAGAGCTGGAGAAAATCGGTCGGATTATTAAACGAGTTGATCCAGCAGCTCCGCATGAAACTTTCTTAGCGTTAGATGCTTCAACTGGTCAGAATGCGCTAGTTCAAGCCAAGGAATTTTCAAAAATTACTCCGGTCACCGGCATTGTCTTGACAAAGATAGACGGAACGGCCCGTGGTGGAGTCGTCTTGGCTATCCGTCAGGAATTAGATATCCCGGTTAAGTTGATTGGTTTCGGTGAAAAAATTGATGATATCGGTGAGTTTAATTCTGAGAACTTCATGAAAGGGCTTTTGGAAGGCCTGATTTAGAACTGCCCATACTGAAAATAGGCTCTATAAGGTCTTACCAAGCGAGATCTATTTATTTAAAACGGTCTATATTTTGTTATTCTTGGGAATTTTTGGCATACTCATAATAAAAAAGCGGACAAATTTATTTTTTGTTCGCTTTCTCTATGATTAAATAGTTTTAATTTAGAAAATGTTATAAACCGTAATTATAGTCATCATCTTGCATGGCTTCAACTTCACCAAGAAGGTAACCATTTCCGACTTGAGAGAAGAAGTCGTGGTTAGATGTTCCTGTTGAGATTCCGTTCATGACGATTGGGTTGACATCGTCCGCTGAATCTGGGAAGAGTGGATCTTGTCCTAGGTTCATGAGAGCCTTATTGGCATTGTAACGAAGGAAGGTTTTGACTTCTTCGGTCCAACCAACACCGTCATAGAGGCTTTCTGTATAGCCTTCTTCGTTTTCGTAGAGGGTGTAGAGCAAGTCGTACATCCATTCTTTAAGTTTTTCCTGCTCTTCTTCAGGCAATTCATTGAAACCAAGTTGGAATTTGTAACCAATGTAAGTTCCGTGAACAGATTCATCACGGATGATTAGTTTGATAATTTCCGCAACGTTGGCCAGTTTGTTGTTACCGAGATAGTAGAGTGGCGTAAAGAAACCAGAATAGAAGAGGAAGGTTTCAAGGAAAACGCTGGCAACTTTCTTTTCAAGGGGGCTACCATTGAGGTAGATTTCATTGATAATTTCAGCTTTTCTTTGCAGGTAGGGGTTAGTGTTAGTCCATTCAAAGATTTCTTCGATTTCAGCCTTGGTATTCAAGGTAGAAAAGATAGAAGAATAAGATTTTGCGTGGACAGATTCCATAAATTGAATGTTATTGAAAACAGCTTCCTCATGCGGTGTACGGATGTCTGAGCGAAGAGCCTGTACACCAGTTTCAGATTGCATGGTATCAAGAAGGGTCAACCCACCAAAGACTTTTCCTACCAAGTCTTTTTCTTTGTTTGATAGTTTTCTCCAGTCGTCTAGGTCATTTGACAAGGGGATACGAGTATCGAGCCAGAATTGCTCCGTCAGCTTTTCCCAAGTTGATTTGTCAATGACATCTTCGATGGCATTCCAGTTTATGGCTTTGTAGTAAGTTTCCATGATAATCTCGCTTTAAATTTTTAATACTTGCTTATGTCGTTGAAGGAAACGATTTCCTTCAGTAACATTGCGATAGGCGTTTTCAAAAATTGTTTATTTGGTTGAATTTGAGTGACCTAGTTTGGCAATTCGGTACTTGCTAAATCACACAGCTTTCACACTGATTTGCCCCAACTTCGCCGCCATCGTCAGTAAAGGTACGGACGTAGTAGATGGACTTGATTCCCTTGTTGAAGGCGTAGTTACGCAGGATAGAAAGGTCGCGGGTTGTTTGCTTGCTTTCTTTTTTCCACTCGTAGAGGCCTTTTGGAATGTCACTACGCATGAAGAGTGTGAGTGAAAGTCCTTGGTCCACGTGCTCAGTTGCAGCTGCGTAGACATCGATAACCTTGCGCATGTCCATGTCGTAGGCAGAAGTATAGTAAGGAATGGTTTCAGTTGACAGACCGGCCGCAGGATAGTAAATCTTACCGATTTTCTTTTCCTGACGTTCTTCGATCCGTTGGGTAATTGGGTGAATTGAAGCAGAAACATCGTTGATGTAGCTGATAGAACCATTTGGTGCAACAGCTAGGCGGTTTTGATGGTAGAGACCGTCCGCTTTTACCTTGTCACGAAGTTCTGCCCAGTCAGCAGCGGTTGGGATAAAGATATCTTTGAAAAGTTCCTTCACACGGTCAGACTTAGGTACAAATTCACCCGTCAGGTATTTGTCAAAGTAAGTTCCGTTAGCATAATCAGATTTTTCAAAATTATGGAATGTCACGCCACGCTCGCGAGCGATATTGTTAGACTCAACCAAGGTCCAGTAGTTCATGAGCATAAAGTAGATGCTGGTGAACTCGACAGCTTCTGCTGATCCATAGTCGATCAATTGCTGCGCCAAATAGCTGTGCAGTCCCATAGCTCCCAGACCAAAGGTATGTGCCAGATTATTACCATTGTCAATAGAAGGCACAGCTGTGATGTGTGAGCTGTCAGTGACAAAGGTCAAAGCGCGTGTCATGGTTCGGATAGACTTTCCGAAGTCAGGGGAAGTCATCATGTTGACAACGTTAGTAGAGCCCAAGTTACATGATACGTCTGTTCCCAGATGGAGATACTCTTGGGCGTCATTCAAAAGGCTAGGCTCTTGCACCTGCAGGATTTCTGAGCAAAGGTTACTCATGATGATTTTGCCGTCGATTGGATTTGAACGGTTGGCAGTGTCGATATTCACAACATAAGGATAGCCAGACTCTTGCTGGAGTTTAGAAATTTCTGTTTCCAAATCACGGGCCTTGATCTTGGTCTTAATGATATTTGGATTAGCAACCAATTCGTCGTATTTCTCTGTGATGTCGATATAGGCAAATGGCACTCCGTACTCGCGTTCAACAGAATACGGGCTGAAGAGGTACATTTCTTCATTCTTACGCGCTAATTCGTAGAACTTATCCGGAATGACGACTCCGAGCGAGAGGGTTTTAACCCGAACTTTTTCGTCAGCATTTTCTTTTTTAGTAGAAAGGAAGGCGATGATATCTGGGTGAAAGACGTTGAGGTAAACAACCCCAGCTCCTTGACGTTGCCCCAGCTGGTTAGAGTAAGAGAAGCTGTCCTCAAAGAGTTTCATAACAGGCACAACCCCAGATGCAGCCCCTTCATAGCCCTTGATAGGGGCGCCAGCCTCCCGCAGATTGCTGAGGGAAATACCGACCCCACCTCCGATACGAGACAATTGCAGGGCAGAGTTGATGGAACGGCCGATTGAGTTCATATCATCTGTCACTTGGATGAGAAAGCAAGAAACCAATTCACCGCGACGAGCCCGACCCGCATTGAGGAAGCTCGGTGTAGCCGGTTGGTAGCGCTGATGGATGATTTCATTGGCAATGTCCTTGGCAATAGCTTCGTCTCCGTTGGCAAAGTAGAGGGCGTTAAAAAGTACGCGGTCTTCCATACTTTCTAGATAGTACTCACCGTCGTTGGTTTTCAGAGCATATTGGTTGTAGAATTTGTAGGCTGCCATGAAAGATTTGAACTTGAAATCTTGAGCATGGATAAAAGCAGCTAACTCTTCAATATATTCAGGAGAATAGAGCTGGATAAATTCTTTTTCCAAGTAATTTTCTTCAATTAAATACTGAATTTTTTCAGTAATAGAAGCAAACTTCATCGTGTTTGGTTCAACATTTTCTTTAAAGAAAGCATCCAAGGCTTCTTTGTCTTTGTGAAGCAGGATTTGCCCATTGACTGGACGATTGATTTCATTATTTAGACGGAAGTAAGTCACATCTTCTAAGTGTTTGAGTCCCATAATTTTCCTTTTTCTAAAATGTTTTTTGCTCTTACAAAATAAAGGGCCCCTACGAATGATAGGAGCGGCAATCAAGCTCTAAATACTAACGAGATTATGATAATTTTTTAAGTTTACCAGGCTGGAAACCAGAAAACGCTTCAGTTGGTGTTTGGATAACAGGCGCTGCATTAAAACCAAGACTTTTGACATGGTCGATGTATTCTGGTTGCTCATCAAGGTTGATTTCGCGATATTCCACATGGTTGGTATCAAGAAAACGCTTGGTCATCTTGCATTGGACACAATCGTTTTTGGAGTAAATAGTCACCATTATAATGATTCCTCTATGCTTTCATTTTCTTAAATTTTAATCTGAACCTAGTATATCTAAAAGCGAATGGGATGTCAACAGTTTTGAACTAAATCTTGTGCATGCTTTTATTATTCATCAAATCCGAATACAAGATATAGTGTTTTTGGAATTAGATTGGAAATTATGCAAAATAGAAAAAAGCATTGTCTCGAAAGTAAAAGCAGAGCTACAGAGAAAGCGTCTGATTGAACTTATTCTTCAAAAATGGTGTTTAGAACTATCGTTCAGTGAGAAGACAAACAGAAAGTATAGAGAGTGAACAGACTAGAAATACAGAAAGGGTAAGTCTAAGAAACAATATAATAAGAGGTGTTTTCAAAAAAATAGAAATAATTTGTAAGCGCGCCATAAAATTCTTGAAAAAGATTTCAAAAGATGTTATAATACCAAGTTGTAAGGGTTATCACAATAACTCAAAAAGAATTATTTAAAGGAGAGTCTAACTATGGCTTCTAAAGATTTCCACATTGTGGCAGAAACAGGTATTCATGCACGCCCAGCAACCTTGTTGGTGCAAACTGCTAGCAAATTTGCTTCAGACATTACGCTTGAATACAAAGGCAAATCAGTAAACCTTAAATCAATTATGGGTGTTATGAGCCTTGGTGTTGGTCAAGGTGCAGACGTAGTTATCTCAGCTGAAGGTGCAGATGCAGACGATGCAATTGCAGCTATCACAGAAACAATGGAAAAAGAAGGATTGGCTTAATATGACAGAAATGCTTAAAGGAATTGCAGCATCTGACGGTGTTGCCGTTGCTAAGGCATATCTATTAGTTCAACCGGATTTGTCATTTGAGACTGTTTCAGTCGAAGATACGAATGCAGAAGAGGCTCGTTTGGATGCAGCTTTAGAAGCATCTCAAAACGAGCTTTCTGTTATCCGTGAGAAAGCAGTAGATAGCCTTGGTGAGGAAGCAGCTCAAGTATTTGATGCTCACTTAATGGTACTCTCTGACCCTGAAATGGTTGGTCAAATCAAAGAGACAATTCGTGCTAAGAAGACCAATGCAGAAGCTGGTCTGAAAGAAGTCACAGACATGTTTATCACTCTCTTTGAAAATATGGAAGATAACCCATACATGCAAGAGCGTGCTGCGGATATCCGCGATGTAACCAAACGTGTTCTGGCAAATCTTTTAGGTAAGAAGTTGCCAAATCCGGCTTCTATCAATGAAGAATCAGTCGTGATTGCTCATGACCTGACTCCTTCTGATACAGCACAATTGGACAAGAAATTTGTTAAAGCTTTTGTAACCAATATTGGCGGACGGACAAGTCACTCTGCTATTATGGCGCGTACGCTTGAAATCGCAGCAGTATTGGGAACCAATAATATTACTGAACTTGTAAAAGATGGGGATATCATTGCAGCTAATGGTATCACCGGTGAAGTTATCATCAACCCAACTGACGAGCAAGCGGCAGAATTCAATGCAGCTGGTGAAGCTTATGCTAAACAAAAAGCGGAATGGGCTCTCTTGAAAGATGCTCAAACAGTGACTGCCGATGGCAAACACTTTGAACTTGCAGCTAACATCGGTACACCGAAAGATGTTGAAGGTGTCAATGCGAATGGCGCTGAAGCCGTAGGTCTTTACCGTACAGAATTCCTTTATATGGATTCACAAGACTTCCCAACAGAAGACGAGCAATACGAAGCTTATAAGGCTGTATTGGAAGGCATGAACGGCAAGCCAGTTGTTGTCCGTACCATGGATATCGGTGGAGATAAGGAACTTCCTTACTTCGATATGCCGCACGAAATGAACCCATTCCTTGGTTTCCGTGCTTTGCGTATCTCTATCTCTGAAACTGGTGACGCTATGTTCCGTACACAAATCCGCGCCCTCTTGCGCGCTTCTGTACATGGACAATTGCGTATCATGTTCCCAATGGTTGCTCTTTTGACAGAATTCCGCAAGGCTAAAGCAGTTTACGAAGAAGAAAAAGCTAAATTGCAAGCTGAAGGCATTGCTGTAGCTGACAATATTCAAGTAGGTATCATGATTGAAATTCCAGCAGCAGCGATGTTGGCTGATCAATTTGCCAAAGAAGTTGACTTCTTCTCTATCGGTACTAACGACTTGATCCAATACACAATGGCAGCTGACCGTATGAACGAACAAGTTTCATACCTCTACCAACCATATAACCCATCTATCCTTCGCTTGATTAACAACGTTATCAAAGCTGCTCATGCTGAAGGTAAGTGGGCAGGTATGTGTGGAGAAATGGCTGGCGACCAAACAGCTGTGCCACTTCTTGTCGGCATGGGCTTGGATGAGTTCTCTATGAGTGCGACTTCTGTCCTTCGGACACGTAGCCTTATGAAGAAATTGGATACTGTGAAGATGCAAGAACTTGCACAGCGCGCTTTGACTGAGTGTGCAACAATGGAAGAAGTTCTTGAACTTGAAAAAGAATATCTTGATTTTGATTAATAAAAGAAGAGCATAAATCGCTCTTCTTTTTTCTTTAAAGTTGTATAAACAAGGAGTAATAATTCAAATTGCAAAAATTTTCTATAAATTTATAGTTTTTGCTTGAAATTTTCTGAAAATTTGCTAAAATATAAAACAATAACTTTGATGGAGGGGAATTTTGATGCAATATAAAAATTATATTAATGGAGAATGGAGAAGTTCCGAAAAGGAAATTACTATTAGTTCTCCAATCAACAATGAAGTCCTCGGAACAATTCCTGCCATGACTCAGGCAGAAGTTGATTATGCTATGGCGCAAGCGCGTGCTGCTCTTCCTGCTTGGCGTGCTCTTTCAGCGGTAGAACGTGCAGCATATTTGCATAAAGTTGCCAATATTTTAGAGCGCGATCAAGAAAAAATTGGCGAAATTCTTGCAAAAGAAGTTGCAAAGGGAATTAAAGCCGCTATTGGCGAGGTAGTTCGTACAGCGGATCTTATTCGCTATGCAGCAGAAGAAGGAATCCGTGTTCATGGTCAGGTGCTGGAAGGTGGTGGCTTTGAGGCAATCAGTAAGAAGAAGCTAGCTGTTGTCCGTCGTGAACCTGTTGGTGTTGTTTTAGCGATTGCGCCCTTTAACTATCCGGTCAACCTTTCGGGCTCAAAAATTGCTCCAGCTCTGATTGGTGGAAATGTTGTCATGTTTAAACCACCAACACAAGGATCAATTTCTGGTCTTCTTTTAGCACAAGCTTTTGCGGAAGCTGGTCTTCCTGCTGGTGTTTTCAATACCATCACTGGGCGTGGATCAGAAATCGGCGATTACATTATTGAACATAAAGAAGTTAACTATATCAACTTTACGGGGTCAACTCCTATTGGGGAACGGATTGGTCAACTGGCGGGCATGCGGCCGGTTATGCTAGAATTAGGTGGTAAGGATGCAGCGGTAGTTCTGGAAGATGCAGATCTTGAACGTGCAGCCAAACAAATCGTTGGTGGAGCTTATAGTTACTCTGGTCAACGCTGTACAGCCATTAAACGTGTCATTGTCATGGAGAGCGTAGCAGATAAATTGGCAGCGCTGCTTCAGGCAGAGGTAGAGAAATTGACGGTTGGTGATCCGTTTGATAATGCGGACATCACACCAGTCATTGATAATGCATCGGCTGATTTCATCTGGGGCTTGATTGAAGACGCTCAGGAAAAAGGAGCGTCAGCCTTGACAGAAATCAAACGTGAAGCAAATTTGATTTGGCCTGTCTTGTTTGACAACGTTACACTTGATATGAGATTAGCTTGGGAAGAACCTTTTGGTCCAGTTCTTCCGATTATTCGCGTGGCTTCCGTAGAAGAAGCTATCGAAATCTGTAATCAGTCTGAATTCGGTCTTCAATCTTCAGTGTTTACAAATGATTTCCCTAAAGCATTTGAAATTGCTGAAAAATTAGAAGTGGGTACGGTGCACATTAATAATAAGACTCAGCGGGGTCCAGATAATTTCCCATTCCTTGGTGTGAAAGGTTCTGGCGCGGGGGTACAAGGGATCCGATACAGTATCGAAGCAATGACACAAGTGAAATCCATCGTGTTTGATGTGAAATAAAGAAGAAAGGCGGCTTTGTGCGGCCTTTTTATGTATGTGAAAGCTAATGTTTAACAAAAATGGTTTCGAAAGAAATATGTAAATTTACATATTGGTCTATATCATTATGAAAGTTTTCAAGAATTTGTAGAACATATTTTTAGCGGAAAAGGAATGAGAAGGTGATTTTGTGTCGAAAGGGAGGCAATTTCCTTGCACTTTCCCCCTATTTTTCCTTAATGTTCGATTTTTGTAATTTTCCGTAATGATTTTTGAAATTTACTTGAAAAAGAAGTAGAAATAAGGTAGAATGGTAGTGTAGAAAACGCTTACAAATAGGAAGGTGATTACATGGATAAAAACGAAGCTTTGAGAACCTTTACGACAGGTGAAAACTTTCATCTACAGCATTATTTAGGGGTTCATCAGGAAGAAATTGATGGAAAGCTGGGATATACTTTTCGTGTTTGGGCACCAAATGCTCAGAGTGTTCATTTGATAGGTGATTTCACCAATTGGTATGAAGGCCAGATTCCAATGATTCGCAATGAAGCAGGGGTTTGGGAAGTCTTCACTGAATTGCCTAAAGAAGGAGATATTTACAAGTATAATGTCAAGCGCAGCAGTGGACAAGAGATTTTAAAAGTGGATCCACTGGCGATTTATTTTGAAGAGCGTCCTGGTACAGGGGCAGTTATTCATACGATTCCTGAAAAGAACTGGAAAGATGGCTTGTGGCTAGCCAGAAGAAAACGTTGGGGATTCTTCTCGCGTCCAGTCAATATTTATGAAGTTCATGCAGGTTCTTGGAAGAGAAATGATGATGGAAAACCCTATAGTTTTGCTCAACTAAAAGAAGAACTCATTCCTTACCTTGTTAAGATGAACTATACGCATGTGGAGTTCATGCCACTAATGGCTCACCCGCTCGGTCTCAGTTGGGGTTATCAGTTGATGGGCTACTTTGCTTTTGAGCATACCTATGGGACACCAGAGGAATTCCAAGACTTTGTTGAAGAGTGCCACATCAATAATATTGGGGTTATTGTAGACTGGGTTCCTGGTCACTTTACCATCAACGATGATGCCTTGGCCTACTATGATGGGACTCCGACATTTGAGTATCAGGATCATGATAGAGCGCATAACTATGGTTGGGGAGCACTGAATTTTGACTTGGGTAAGAATCAAGTACAGTCCTTCCTGATTTCAAGTATTAAATTCTGGATTGACTTCTACCACTTAGATGGGGTTCGAGTTGATGCAGTAAGTAATATGCTTTACCTTGACTACGATAGCGGTCCATGGCAGCCAAATAAGGACGGCGGCAACCGCAATTATGAAGGCTACTATTTCTTGCAGCGGCTCAATACCGTCATCAAGTTGGCCCATCCGGATGTTATGATGATCGCAGAGGAAAGCTCCAGCAATACCAAGATTACTGGAATGCGTGAGTTAGGCGGTCTAGGATTCGACTACAAGTGGAATATGGGATGGATGAATGACATCCTGCGTTTCTACGAAGAAGATCCAATTTATCGCAAATACGACTTTAACTTAGTCACTTTCAGCTTTATGTATGTCTTCTCAGAAAACTTCTTGCTGCCATTCTCCCATGACGAAGTGGTGCATGGTAAGAAGAGTCTGATGCATAAGATGTGGGGTGACCGTTATAATCAATTTGCGGGACTTCGTAATCTGCTGACTTATCAAATCTGTCACCCAGGTAAGAAACTGCTCTTTATGGGTGGAGAATTTGGTCAATTCCTAGAATGGAAATCAGAGGAACAGCTAGAATGGTCAAATCTTGATGATAGGCTCAATAAGCAAATGCAAGATTTCACATCTGCACTGAATCTGTTCTATAAAGAAAATCGTCCGCTTTGGGAAAATGATGTAAGCTACGATGGTATCGAAATCATTGATGCGGACAATACTGATCAAAGTGTCCTTTCCTTTATCCGTAAGACGGCTAAAGGAGAAATGTTAATCTGTGTATTCAATATGGCGCCTGTAGAGCGAAAAGACTTTACGATTGGTGTTCCAGTTGCAGCCATTTATGAAGAAGTATGGAATACCGAATTAGAAGAATGGGGAGGTGTTTGGAAAGAACATAACGAAACAGTTCAGTCTCAAGAGGGACTATGGAAAGATTATCCGCAGACCTTGACCTTTACGTTGCCAGCTTTGGGAGCAAGTATTTGGAAAATCAAGCGTCGTGTGAATGTTCGTAAAAATGCTAAAAAAGATTCCACAAAGGAGTAGGATATGAAGAATGAAATGCTAGCTTTGATTCTTGCCGGAGGGCAAGGAACTCGTCTTGGAAAGCTCACACAAAGTATTGCGAAACCAGCAGTACAGTTTGGTGGTCGTTATCGTATTATTGATTTCGCGCTCTCTAACTGTGCCAACTCTGGTATTCATAATGTAGGCGTGATTACGCAGTACCAACCACTCGCCCTGAACAGTCATATTGGGAATGGTTCAAGCTGGGGACTTGATGGTATCAACACAGGCGTGTCCATTCTTCAACCTTATTCAGCAAGTGAAGGAAATCGTTGGTTCGAAGGTACCAGTCACGCTATTTTCCAAAATATCGACTATATCGACAGTATCAATCCAGAATATGTATTAATCCTTTCTGGAGACCATATTTACAAGATGGACTATGATGACATGCTTCAATCTCACAAGGATAACAGTGCTAGCTTGACGGTTGCTGTCTTGGATGTTCCTCTCAAAGAAGCGAGTCGTTTTGGTATCATGAATACCGATGCCAATAATCGAATTGTTGAATTTGAAGAAAAACCGGCTGAACCTAAGTCTACCAAAGCTTCTATGGGGATTTATATTTTCGATTGGAAACGTCTGCGCAATATGCTAGTTGCTGCTGAAAAGAGCAATGTGGATATGTCTGACTTTGGTAAAAATGTTATTCCTAACTATCTTGAGTCAGGCGAAAGCGTCTACGCTTATGAATTCAAAGGCTACTGGAAAGACGTGGGTACGATTGAATCACTTTGGGAAGCTAATATGGAATACATTGATCCGCACAATGCTTTAGACAGCCGTGATCGTCAATGGAAAATTTACTCACGCAACTTGATTTCACCGCCAAACTTCTTTGGAGAAAATGCTCATGTTGAAGATTCCTTGGTTGTTGATGGATGTCTTGTTGATGGAACAGTGAAACATTCGATCCTTTCTACGGAAGCTCAAGTTCGTAAGGATGCCGTAGTTGAAGATTCCGTTATCATGAGTGGAGCAATCATTGGACAAGGTGCTAAGATTAAACGTGCTATCATTGGTGAAGGAGCAATTATTTCTGATGGCGTAGAAATTGATGGAACGGATGAAGTCCAAGTTGTCGGATACAATGAAAAAGTGGGGGTACCAACAGATGAAGATTGATAAATATTCAGCGATTTTAGGAAATACAGTAGGTTTCCATGATATGTCAACTTTGACAGAACAGCGTCCAGTTGCAACTTTGCCATTCGGCGGAAAATATCGTTTGATTGACTTCCCCCTTTCTAGCCTTGCTAATGCTGGTGTTCGTAGCGTCTTTGGTATCTTCCAGCAAGACAATATTAGCTCTGTATTTGACCATATTCGTTCTGGTCGTGAGTGGGGCCTTTCTACTCTTTTGAGTCACTACTACCTTGGGATTTACAATACTCGTGTAGAAAGTAGCACAGTTGGGAAAGAATATTATGAGCAATTATTGACTTACTTAAAACGCTCAGGCTCTAATCAGACTGTAGCGCTCAACTGTGATGTTTTGACGAATATTGATTTAAACCAAGTATTCCATCTTCATAATACAACTGAACAGCCAATTACAGTTGTTTATAAAAAATTGCCAAAAGAAGAAGTGTCCGAGGTAAACTCAGTGTTTGAAATTGATGACACCGATCATGTGAGAAGTCAACAGTTATTTGATGCTCGAGCAGAGGGTGAAATGTTCAATATGTCAACAGACATCTTTGTAGCAGACACCCCATGGCTGATTGAAAAATTAGAAGAAGAAGCTAAGAAAGAATATCCTCAAAAATTACGTTATGTTCTTCGTGACTTGGCAGTGCAAGAAGGAGCCTTTGCTTATGAATACACTGGCTATCTGATAAATATTCACTCTGTAGAAGCTTACTACAGGGCTAATATTGACATGCTAGACTCACAAAAATTCTATTCACTCTTCTCACCAAATCAAAAGATTTACACCAAAGTGAAGAATGAAGAGCCAACATACTATTCTCCAGCTTCCAAGGTTTCTCGCTCACAGTTTGCATCAGGTAGCATTATTGAGGGCGAAGTGGTTAATTCTGTTATTTCACGTAATATAAAGATTAGTGAAGGAAGCCGAGTAAAAAGCAGCGTTCTCTTCCCACGTGTTACAGTTGGCAAAAATGCGGTTGTTGAATACGCTGTTGTTGACAAGAATGTGGACATTGCTGAGGGAGTAGTTGTTCGCGGAACAGCAGAACACCCAGTTGTGATTAAGAAGGGCCAAAAAGTTACAGAGGATATTATTCAATGAAAATTTTATTTGTAGCAGCAGAAGGTGCACCTTTTTCTAAAACAGGTGGTTTGGGAGACGTCATTGGCGCTCTCCCTAAATCACTTGTGAAAGATGGTCATCAAGTAAGTGTTATCTTGCCTTATTATGATTTGACAGATGCGAAATTCCGTGATCAGGTAGAAGATCTATTCTCATTCGAAGTAAGTGTTGGCTGGCGTCGTCAGTTTGTAGGAGTGAAACGCATTGTTTTAAACGATGTAAATTTCTATTTTATTGATAATCAGCATTATTTCTTCCGTGGGCATGTTTATGGCGATTTTGATGATGGTGAGCGCTTTGCCTATTTCCAATTGGCTGCAGTGGAGCTGATGGAAAGAATTGATTTCATTCCAGATGTCCTGCATGCTCACGATTACCATACAGCTATGATTCCTTTCTTGGTTAAAGAAAAATACCGTTGGATTCAGGCATATAATAACATCAAGACCGTTTTAACAATTCACAACTTAGAATTCCAAGGTCAGTTTTCTGATGGTATGCTTTGGGAACTCTTTGGTGTCGGTTATGAACGTTATGCAGACGGAACCCTTCGCTGGAATGATTGCCTTAACTGGATGAAAGCGGGTATTTTGTATGCTGATCGTGTGACAACTGTTTCACCAAGCTATGCCAATGAAATTCGGACGGCTGAGTTTGGCTGCGGCTTAGATCAGGTTCTTCGAATGGAATCTGGCAAGCTGGTTGGTATTGTCAATGGAATTGATACAGATATCTACAATCCAGAAACAGATAAATTACTAGCTCATCATTTTAGTAAAGATGATTTGTCTGGGAAATTAGAAAATAAGCGGGCTCTTCAAGAAAGAGTAGGGCTGCCAGTTCGGGATGACGTTCCGTTAGTTGGAATAGTCTCTCGTTTGACACGTCAAAAAGGTTTTGATTTGGTAGTGGAAGAATTGCACAATCTGTTACAGGAAGATGTGCAAATTGTCCTTCTTGGAACAGGAGATCCTGCATTTGAACAATCCTTTGCTTGGTTTGGACACGCTTATCCTGAAAAGATATCTGCTAATATTCTTTTTGATGTTACTTTGGCTCAAGAAATTTACGCAGCGAGCGATATTTTCCTGATGCCAAGCCGCTTTGAACCGTGTGGTTTGTCCCAAATGATGGCTATGCGCTATGGAACCCTCCCTCTTGTGCATGAAGTAGGAGGTTTGCGTGACACTGTTGAGCCATACAATGTGTATACTGGACAAGGTACAGGTTTCAGCTTTAATAATTTTTCTGGCTATTGGTTGACATGGACTTTCAAGGAAGCCTTGAATATATATGCCCATGACAAAGAAACATGGCATTCGCTTCAAATGCAGGCGATGGAAAGAGATTTCTCATGGGACACTGCAAGTAAGGCCTATAGCGATTTGTATCAATCACTTTACTAACATTCACTTTAGAATCAGAATAGGGAAATCCTCTCTTATTGATGTAATAAGGGAGGATTTCCGTAAAGACATCCTTTTGTATGTTATTATAGAATATGAGATGATTCTTAAAACCGATTCCCTCGTTAAAGAAAGGAAGATATCCCTCAAAAATGGAACTTACTAAAGAACAGTTTATCCGTAACTTTAAGGATACCCTCCATGAAAGGCAGCTAATTAAAGTAGCGGATGCTACACCAGCAGAGCTTTTCCAAGCCCTTGCTAGTACCATTCGTAAATACATTACGCCGCTTTGGCTGGAACGTCGCAATAAACTCGTGGAACACCAGCAAAAAACAGCTTATTATTTTTCAATTGAGTTTCTGCCAGGTCGTATGCTGGAAACCAATCTACTCAATTTAGGTATTCTTGATACGGTCAAGGAAAGCTTTGCTGATTTGGGCGTTGACTTTGAGGATGTAAAAAATGCTGAGCACGATATGGCTTTGGGAAATGGGGGCCTTGGCCGCTTGGCAGCAGCCTTCATGGATTCGCTAGCTACAACTGGCTATCCAGGATTTGGCAATGGACTTCGTTATCGCTACGGTCTTTTCAAGCAGAGAATCGTGAATGGCTATCAGGTCGAGATTCCAGATGATTGGTTTGGCAGTCTGGGCAATGTCTGGGAAACTCGTAAGGATCACGGTATTGTAGATGTTAAAATCTTTGGTAATGTTTACCTCCGTGCCAATGAAGAAGGCCGCATTGTGCCGGTTTATGAACATGCTCAAACTCTGCGAGCTGTTCCTTATGACGTGCCGCAAATTGGCTTTGGCAATGACAATATCAACAATCTCCGTCTTTGGGATGTTGAAATTCCAGAAGAATATGAATTGGACTATCCAACCATTGAAGCTCGTCGACGGGTGCAGGATATCACAGCCATTCTCTATCCAGACGATTCTAGTTACAAAGGAAAAGAACTGCGGCTGATTCAGGAATACTTTATGACCAGTGCGGGTCTGCAGACCATTATCAAATCCTATCTCAAGCAAGGTCGACCGCTCAAGGATATTCATGAGAAGGTTTCCGTCCATATCAACGATACTCACCCAGCAGTTGCGCCAGCTGAGTTTATGCGCCTCTTGATGGATGAGTATGATCTGGAATGGGCAGATGCTTGGAATGCTACGGTGAAGACCATGAGCTACACTAACCATACCATTTTGTCAGAAGCCTTGGAAAAATGGGATGCAGAGCTCTTTAAGAATGTCCTGCCGCGGGTTTATCAGATTATCCTAGAGATTGACAACCGCTATGTAGCTGAAATGGCTGGACGTGGCCTTGATCCGCAGGTTATCGAAAACACTCGGATTGTCAAGGATAATCAAATCCACATGGCTCACTTAGCCATTATCGGTGGACACTCAATTAATGGGGTTGCCAAACTCCATACCGAGTTGCTCAAAGAAGATACTTTGCGTGATTTCTACAGCATTTACCCAGAAAAGTTCAACAACAAGACCAACGGGATTATCCAGCGCCGCTGGCTGCAGATTGCGGATGAGCCCCTGTCAGCTGAGATTGATAAGTTGATTGGTAAGGGCTGGAGAAGAGATATTCACGAGCTGCGCAAGCTTTTGAAATTCAAGGACGATAAGCAAGTGCTAGACGATTTCTATCGTGTCAAGCAAGAAGCCAAGGCTCGTTTGGCTGACTTCATCAAGGAATCAACAGGAGTGGAAGTCTCTACAGAAGCCATCTTTGATGTACAGGTGAAACGCCTCCACGCTTATAAGCGTCAGCTGCTCAACCTGCTTCATATCATTAAGCTCTACTGGGACCTCAAGGACAATCCTGATAAGGATATGGTGCCGCGCGTCTTTATCTTCGGTGCCAAGGCTGCTCCGGGCTACCACTTTGCCAAGTCTGTTATCAAGCTGATCAATGAAGTGGCCAATCTGGTCAACAAGGATGAAAGCCTGCAAGGCAAGCTCAAGGTTGTTTTTCTAGAAAACTACCGAGTCAGCTTGGCTGAGCTCATCATTCCAGCAGCAGATGTATCTGAGCAGATTTCTCTGGCTTCCAAGGAAGCTTCGGGTACTTCTAACATGAAGTTCATGATGACAGGTGCCATTACTTTGGCGACTTTGGACGGAGCCAATATCGAAATCAAGGATGAGGTCGGTGACGACAACATTGTCATCTTCGGAATGGACAAGGACCAAGTTTACGAGCATTATGCCCTCCACGATTACTACTCACGCGGTGTCTATGAAAGCAATCCAGACATTCGCCAGGTAGTCGACACCTTTGTCAATGGCACTATTCCAAATGTCCGTGAAGAAGGCTCTGAAATATACGAGGCCCTCATCACCCACAATGATGAATACTTCCTCTTGGAAGACTTCCATGCCTACGTAGAGGCTCAAGAGAAGATTGATGCGCTCTATCGTGACAAAGAAAAATGGGCCCGCATGAGCTTGATCAACATCGCTACATCTGATAAGTTTACCTCAGATGATACCATTGAGCAATATGCCAAGGAAATCTGGAACTTAGAGAAATAATAACAGTTGAGAGGCTGGGACAAAAATCGGTAATTCGTTAGAATTCGATTTCGTCGTCCCACCTCCGCACAGTTGAGTAGGGCTGTAAAAGCTGATGAAATCAGCGTAGTAGAGCCCACTCAACCACTGCGTCTTGCTCGACAATCCAAA
>NZ_JBZYCU010000030.1:0-23542 GCF_058933875.1 Streptococcus sp. STC1396
CACGAATTATTTTAAAAACTTGCTTTTAGCAGGTCTTTTTGCATGCAATCATTTTTCTAAATATCTGTAAAAAATAATTGATATTTTAAAAAATTATTCTTGACTTTTTACATAGAATGCCTCCTTAATTAAACATAATAATTTTTTACTTTCTCAAAAAAAGAATAATCTAAAGTATCCCTACTTTAACCAAAAGGTTACAAGCTTAGTGAGCTCTTTTCCAACTGAATAAATCGTTGATAAGCCTTATCTTTTCGTTGATATAGGTCTTGAATTCTTCTAATGTCCAACAAGCTGAGAACTAAACCCATTAAAAGAACTATAAAAACAAACACACGTGCGACTTGATTATTTTCAAAAATTGGAAAAAGATTTGTAAACCAACTTGTCCAAGTTAGAACAAGTAATCCCGTTAAAATAATTGCTTGTAAACGAACAAACATTTGTGTTATTCCCAATCGTTCATTCCGTTTTCCATACAGTCGAAACTGCTCAACAGTAGCTAAAATAGAAAATGCGATGAGTATAACAGGAAAAATCATAACAAGAGAAGGTCGAATAAATTGGTTTAAAAGCCAATAAATATTGCCAAAAAAGAAGAGTGCGATTGAATAACGTAAAAGAAGATAGCGATTGAAAAAAGTATTTTTCAAAGCCGTCTCTCGACGTTGTCGTTCAATTTCTTGTCGTTCTTTTTTATCCATTTTTCCCTCCTTGTGTAAATGTACCCATTTAGCCAACTTTCCTATAAAGAACTAACATTTCCTTCGCTACTTCTAATAGAGTCATCGTTGTCATTAAATGGTCTTGAGCATGTACCATGATAATTTCAATTTTAATTTCTACGCCACTTGCATATTCTTGTAGAAGTTTGGTTTGCGCATGATGAGCTTCAAGAATTAGTTCATTTGATTGATTTAATTGACTCTCTGCTTCATCAAAACTACCTTCCCTCATCTTGGCAAATGCTTCATGTATTTCTGATCTTGCATTCCCCGAATGAAGAATAATTTCAAATGCTGCGACTTGTAGTTCTTCTTGATTCATGTGAACATCTCCTATGTTACTTTCTCGAATATATTAATAAAATCTTCAAAATTATTGCAAGTTATTAATTGGTTTTGTAAATCATCATTCTCTGTTAGAGAAACAATCTTTTTCGTCACATCTGTCAATCCCTCATTCCCATATATTGATGGTGATAAGAGGAAAACAAGCTGGACATGTGAGCTTTGATCGTCCCAAAGCAGAGGTTCTTTACAAATGGCAACCGAAACCTTTATTTCTGTCCCAAGAGCTTGAATAGGATGTGGAACCGCTATCTTTTCAGAAAAGACGACTGAGCTTAATTCTTCACGCTGTTTAATCCCGTAAAGTAAAGACTGTTTAAAATCAGTTGATTCCCCTACAGCCAATCCCTCAACCATCTTTTCAAGCAAACTCACCTTATCTTGATTAGTCCATATTAGAAAATGATCTTTACTAAAATACTGTTTCAAATTCTCATTTTTAATATTGATGATTTGTGTTCCATCTATACGACTCGAAACTTGCATCTGATCCATCGCCTGTCGAATCTGCGATATTTCCTCCCTTTTAAGAAAGACACTCACTGTAAAAACTGGAATCTGGAAATAAAGATTTGATAAATCAACAGCAGACACAATAAAGTCAATACCTTGAATCTTTTCTTGATTCAACTCGTAATAACCTATTACATCAACAACTTCAAGTCGATTCCCAAGTTCAGCTTCTAGGCGATTTCTAAGCATTTGAGCAGCACCAAATCCTGTTGCACAAATGGCAAGTACGGAAAACTTATTGTTTTCTTTACAGCGCTCCATAGCTGCTAAAAAGTGAAGACTAACATAAGCTATCTCATCATCTGATATAGTATCCTGAGAAAATGTCTCCATGTTAGCAAGAATTTCCCTAGTCAGGAAGAATACATCACTATAGTTTTGTTTAACCTCATCCACCAAAGGATTATTTAGGGTAATGCGACTAGCTAAACGCACTTGCAAGGTCATGAGATGAGTTACTAATCCCTCAATGAGCTGAAAATCTGAAGAAAAATGGTATATTTCATCCAATCCTAAAGTCTGAAAAGTCTGTACCAAAGATTTTTTCATTTCCTCTTTCGAAAGCTCTATTTGACTTTTCTGAGAGGGCTGGCTCTTAGCCAACAAATGTAAAGTAATATAATCGATCTCTTGAATTGGAAATTCCTGATTTGTTACCTCACTTACCCTTGAAAGAATCCGCTTCGCAACCTTTCGCTCTGTGTCATTGTTTGTCATCTGACAATCTAGATTTTTAATTTCAAACCCAGACTTAATACGCACCATCGCTAATGCTATATGAACAACTAGATTTTGTAGGACAAAATCAGATAACCTAAGGTTAGCCTCTTGGCATTCATCTAAAACAATCCTAGCTAATTCTTCTAATGGTAAAGTTTGATCAAAAAAATTAGACGTAACGTAGCAATGTAATGTTTTAAAAAATTGATTCTCCAAGAAATAGTTCATAATGAAGCATCGTTTGTCACGCTCTTCACCAGAAACATAAACTCCCTTATTCGCTCTGCTCTCAATACTTAAATTATACTCAGATAGCATCCCACGTATTTTTTTAAAATCATGAGATAAGGTTGAACGACTAACATAAAGTTCCTCAGCTAAATCATCAAAGAGAACCGGAACTTGCTCAAAAAGTAGCTTATTTAAGATAAACACCAAACGATCATCTCCTTTTGAAATGGAAGTTTTCGTATAAACTTCTCCCAGTTCATAGGTTAGTCTAAACTTTTGGTACGCTTCCTGATTCTCAAAAAATAATTGATATCCTTGTCCTTGTTTTGATATCAACTTAACTCCCTGAAGATTCATTGTTTGGTCAATTAACTTGAGAGTATTACGAACAGTTCTATCTGAACAAGATAAGTGTTCTGCAAGTTCCTTACTAGTGACAAAACGCTCCTTATGCTTTATCAAGAATTGAAGGATGTTTTTCTCCTTAGTGTTTGACACACCCATGTCCTCCTAAAAATTACATATTCACCTTCTATTATAAGATATTTTCACACCTTTAGTTGTTTACATTAAGCACAAGTCCCATTATGAAACTAATATAATTTGGATTACAATTAAATATTACCTTGCATTACTATTTATATAATTAATCTATAAGAGAAACTAGATGTTTTCAACAATTAAATTAGCCATTTTTTCAATCCCCATTGGAATTGGAATATATGCTTGTGGCGGTATTTGTACAACTGGTTTGCCTACTTTAGCACCTGCTTCTTCAAACTGCTTAAAATACATTTTTGTTTGTGGACTCACAAGATACAAATCAAACTCAGCCGTTGCAATAGCTTTCCCACCTTCAGTAGCACTAATAGCATCTACCTCAATATCTTGACCTTTACCTTTTAAAAACTCAGTTGTTTTCTTCGCCATAAGTGATGAAGACATTCCTGCTGCACAAATAATCAAAGCTTTTGCCATAAGATTTTCTCCTTTTTCTAATCCCATCAACATGATACTTGATTGGATTGTTTCTTATCTATGTATTTATTATAAAACAAAGCGCTTACAATCACCATTGCTAATTTTTCCTCAACGATACGGAAAAAAATTATTTATACTTCAATTTATAAAGTAAAATGATACCTGACAATAAGAATGAAACACTATTGGCTAAAATCAAAGGTAAATCACCTATATAAATACCATGAGCAAGCCATAAAGCAATACCTATGACCTGCATAACATACATGCCTAATGCAATCGATTCAGTGTCTTTTGTCTTTACCACACGCACAACTTGTGGCAAAAAAGCAAAGGTTGTTAAAACTGCTGCAATACTTCCAATCATGTTTTTACTCCCATTGACTAAACAAACTGAGAATATTCTCAGCTTGTTAATACTATTCTACTGATGCTCCATTAGATGCAATGACTTCCTTATACCAGTTAAAGGACTTCTTCGGTGAACGTTCATACGTTCCCTTGCCATCGTCATCCTTGTCGACATAGATAAATCCATAGCGTTTGCGCATTTCACCTGTACCTGCTGATACTAGGTCAATACAGCCCCAAGGTGTGTAGCCCATGAGATCCACACCGTCTTCTACTACAGCCTTTTTCATCTCGTGGATATGGGCGCCCAGATAGTCAATCCGGTAATCATCATGAACCATACCATCTTCTTCCACTTGGTCAATAGCGCCAAAGCCATTTTCCACAATGAAAAGCGGCAGGTGATAATGATCGGTAAACCAATTGAGAGCATAGCGCAGGCCTTCTGGGTCAATCTGCCATTCCCATTCAGAAGCCTCGACGAAGTTATTTTTAACCAAGTCTTCAGTCTCTATATAGTCGAAGTAAGGGTTATTTTCTCGATGGGAGTCAATAGCAAAGGACATGTAGTAGCTAAATCCAATATAGTCAACAGTGCCCGCCAGCAAGTCTTCCTGATCCTGCTCGCTAAAGTCCACCTTGATACCCTTTCTTTCCCAGTATTTGAGAATATGCTCAGGATATCGACCAAAGACATGTACATCTGTAAAATAATAGCGCTTCTGCATAGCTTTCATAGCCATGAGAATATCCTTCGGATTACAAGTAGCCGGATAAATAGGACACATGGCAATCATACAACCTATTTGGAAGTCAGGATTGATCTCATGACCAACCTTAACAGCACGCGCTGAAGCCACTAGTTCATAGTGGGCAGCCTGGTACATAATTGCTTCGCGATCATCGCCTTCCTTGTAGACAATCCCAGAGTTGGTGAAGGGGGCAAAATCTTCCTGATAATTAGCTTGGTTGTTGATTTCATTGAAAGTCATCCAGTATTTGACTTTATCCTTATAGCGCTCAAAAACGACTTCTGCAAAGCGGACAAAGAAGTCAATCACCTGACGGTTTTTCCAACCTCCGTACTCAGTTACCAAATGATAAGGCATTTCAAAGTGAGACAAAGTGATAACAGGCTCAATACCATACTTGAGGCATTCATCAAAAAGGTCGTCATAAAATTGCAAGCCAGCTTCATTGGGTTCCGTTTCATCTCCTTTAGGGAAAATCCGCGTCCAGGCAATGGACATCCGGAAGCACTTGAAGCCCATCTCCGCAAAAAGAGCAATATCTCCCTTGTAACGATGATAAAAATCAATAGCTTCGTGATTTGGGTAGTATTTTCCTGGCAATACTCCTGCCGTAATTTCACGCGGAACCCCGTGGCGAGCTGCAGTCATAACATCCGCCACACTGATACCTTTTCCACCTTCTTGCCACCCACCTTCAAGTTGGTGAGCCGCAACAGCACCACCCCACAAAAATCCATCTTTAAAAGTAGTCATTCTTTTTCCTCCTGATTTTGTTACTTTTATTATAAGCTTCAAAACAAAAAATGGAAACACACTCTTTTTCCTTATTATTACGGAAAGGAACAATACTCTAGATAATCATTAGGGTGCTTAGAAACTAATAATGATTACTTACTAATATCTGCTTATTTAACGATAATTTACATGACCTTTTAACTACTTTAAAAATAGAAATTATTTAATTTAAAGCACAAAAAAAGCATTCCGTAATATACGTACGAAATGCTTTGAATAGACGTAAATAATGTTTAACATTTACTAAATTATGAAGCTTTACGAGCTTTCTTAAGACCTGATTAGAAAGTACAAGTTTCATGCAATGTTAAAGCTACAAAATATCAATCTTCATCAGACCTTCTTCTGGTATTATATCTCACAAAATCTAAATATCTCTCTAAAATATAAAATTTTCTTTCAAAACAAATCAACACTAAGGATACTAAAAAAATTATATATCAAAATCAATTAGAAAAGAAATAAAATTTATTCCAACATTCAATCCAAACCATGAAAAAGTGATTTTTTCCAATTCAAGCTATTGATGCAGCTGCTAATTTGTTTTATAATAGCTTGAATTCAAAAAAGTGAGGGATCTTATGAAATTCTATTCATATGACTATGTACTGAGTCAGATTAGCCAGCAGAATTGGGTTATGGTGATTGTATCAGCCTGCTTGGTTTTGGTGACGGGATTTTTCGCCTTTAAGGCCTATAAAGACAAACGAGGAAGTAAGTTCCGCGAACTGTCCATTATTTCTATTTTGACCCTAGTAGCCTTCGTTCTGATTAGCATTACTAATTTCCAAAACAATCAGTCAAATGACAATCAATTCCATAACTCCTTGCATTTTATTGAGGTTGTCTCAAAAGAATTAGGCGTTGAAAAAGAAGAAGTCTACGTTAATACTTCAGCTACGACAGATGGCGCAATTATCAAGGTTGGCAAACAATTCTACCGGGCTATTAGCGGAACCGACCAAGATAGCTATTTATTAGAAAAAATGGAACTGTACAAATCAGACGTTGAACTCGTGGAGGTTGAAAAATAATGAGCTTTTTTATTACAATTGCAATTAAGTTAGCTTTGGGACTTGTTTCCCTCGTTTTTGTCATCAATGTGACAGGTAAGGGAAATTTAGCACCAAGCTCCGCAACAGACCAAGTACAAAACTTTGTTCTCGGTGGCATTATCGGCGGCGTCATCTACAATAGCTCCATTACCATCCTTCAATATGCAGTCATCTTAATCATCTGGACCATTCTGATTTTGCTCTTAAAATGGCTAAACACCAATGTTTCCTATATCAAACATCTGATTGACGGGAAGCCAACCATTATCATCAAAAACGGCAAACTAGATCCTGAAGCCTGCCGTTCAAAAGGGCTATCCGCATCAGACGTCGCTTTGAAATTACGCTCCCAAGGAGTCTTCCAACTGAAAGAAGTCAAAAGAGCTGTCATCGAGCAAAATGGTCAATTGATTATCGTAAGAATTGGCGATGAAAATCCAAAATATCCAATCATTACCGATGGAGTTGTCCAACTTGAAATCTTAGAAACTATCGGCAAGTCAGAAGAGTGGTTGATGTCCGAATTACAAAAAGAAGGATTTGAAAATGTCTCCGATATCTTCATTGCAGAATATGACAAGGGCGAAATTAATGTGGTGACCTATTAAAAATTAGTTGTCATTTCGTAGCAGTTATTTGCTTTTTCTTTGTAAAGAGTCTATACTTATATCTATTATCTCGCTTGAATGAGTATCAAACCGCATCCAACTTAGATAATACACTGAATAAAGGGAGGAAATTTCCATGTCAATCGAAGAAAAATTCAACCAAGCTAAAGGTTCTATCAAAGAAGGCTTCGGTAAACTTACTGGCGATACAAAAACTCAAGCAGAAGGAACTACTGAAAAAGTAGCTTCAAAAGCGAAAGAAGTTGCTGAAGACGCAAAAGGCGCTGTTGAAGGTGCTATCGCAGGCGTTAAAAACATTATCAAAAAAGACGAAGAATAATCATCGTCTGTCGTTCTTATAAAAAACACTCTTATCCTATGCTTTTAGCAGAACTAGGGATGAGGGTGTTTTTCTATATTGCTAAGGCATTGACTTTTCCAGAATAGAACAAAAGCATCCCATGAATGTCAAACTGAGACTTTTTCTACGATCCTTTTATAAACTGAGATACACAGAAAACAAGCTGGAGTTTCACTACAGCCTGTTTCTGGAGCCTTAACTCATAGTGATAAACAGGTAACAAAAGTATATGTAATTACAGCTGATATCGCTAATCAAACAATTCGTGAAAATTGCTTTTATAAATCTCAAAAAATGACTCAGAGAAATTTCCGGGAAACTCTTGACTTTTTAGAAAAAAGAGATCCAGAGAAAATTCTTGAATGTCCGCAAAGATTAATGACTCCATCTATCCTGTCAGTAAACCGAGAATGATGATGTTATCGATTCATTATCTCAAATACCACTGTATGAACCCACTCATTATTCATTTGTAGGTCATTTTCTATGATCCTACTAAAGGTGAAACCATTTTTTAAAAGGACTCTCTTAGAGGCCTGATTATCCGTTGCTGTTCCCGCAATGATTCTATTTAAACCATAAGTATGAAACGCCTTGTCTAAAACGAGTTTAACCGCTTCGCTTGCATAGCCTAAATTAGTAACATTTTCTCCAATCCTATATCCAAGTTCTGCTGTTTTTCTATCACTCCCTAAAACACTTAAATTGATTCTTCCGACCATCATGCCTTGCGAATCTCTAATAAGATGCATGTAGACGTCATGATTATCTTGTTCCATTAACAATTCCCTTGTAATTTCCTTAAAACCTTCTGGATCAAAATAGTTACCTGGTCTAGGAGGTAAATTTCGCTCAAAATACTCCCGATTTTCTTTTTCAAAAGAATAGACATCTAGACTATTTTCTTCAGACAGCAACTCTAAACCTATTCTGTTCATCGCCCTCAATCCTTGTCTGCTTCATTTTCTTTTACGAGATCTTTTTGTGAATCTTTTTCAGAGAGTTTTTGATCGATATACTTGTTAATGATTTCATAAAATTCCTTGGTCGTCTCACTATCTAATTTTGTCGAATTATGGACTTGATTGACTTTCAATTGAACAGATTGAATACCGTAAGAGGCTTGTTTTTGGTGGATCGTTTCTAATTCTTCTTCTGAAATCAGATCTCCAACAACTGTCAAGACCAATTCATTGTTCCTTGACTTGTAGACTTGATTAATGACCGTATAATTGGCGAACTCTTTTGCTACAAACTGTTTGATCCCTTCTTTTCGCGCTTGCTCTATCGTCAGAGTAACTGCCGAATAGCTGGCTGGAAGAACCAATATTGCTATCAAAGAAAGTAAGACCACTCTCATTTTTATGTTCAATTCTTTAAATGAAGATAAGGGGGATTTTCTCATCAAAATTCTTGTCCCAATAATATTGGCAAGCATAATAAAAACACAATTGATTAAAAAGAGGTAGAAAGCTCCAAATAAAAAGCGGAAGTTCCCATTAGCCAAACCATAACCTGCTGTACAAATCGGCGGCATAAGAGCTGTAGCAATGGCTACTCCTGGCACAATATTGTTTGCTTCTTTTTTCCTTGAACCGATCACACCAGCAATTCCACCAGCAATGGCAATGAGGACATCCCAAATGGTTGGAGAGGTTCGTGCGATCAACTCGCTACTTGCATAAGATAAAGGAGAAATCCAGAAATACAGAGTCGAGACAAGTAAACTGACCAATACTTGAGTAAATAAAACCTCTAGAGATTGCTTGATTAAACGCGTATCAAAAATAGCTAAACCAAATCCGAGTCCAACAATCGATGTCATAAGAGGGGAAATCAGCATGGCTCCAATAATGACAGCAGTTGAATTCATATTTAAACCTATAGAGGCAATAAAAATCGCACACATCAAAATCACTGTATCTCTTAATCGAACATGAAGATCATCATATAATTTCTCACGGTATTCACGTGTTGAATAGTTTCCAGTCATCTGTTTCTCCTTTTATTTGATTTATTTCTGTTTATCCATTGATTAGGGCAGAGTGATTTTCTGTCAAATATTACATATGTATTTAAATTTTCTTAGTTCTCACCTGTGAGTCTTTTGAAAAATATCCCTTTTTCCTAGACAAATAAAAAAGTATCTATCACTCTATCCTCCATATTATATCAAAAATTTCATGGTCTTTCCCCTGGGGAAATCCATCAGTTTAAAAGATTTTTATATCCTTTCCAAGATAGAGAACAGACAAAATTTCAGTTTCCTTATTCTAAGAACAAAAGACTGCATCTCCTATAAAAGAAGATGCAGTTTCATGATTAAGCGTGATGAGTATGTTTCACAATCCATTGCTCCATTTTGATAGTTAACCAGAAGCCATAGATTCCAAACGTGATGATGGTTAGAAGAAACCACTTAATCTAGTTACCGAACAGTTGTGCTCCAGTCCCGTCAAAGTATAGACGTTGACCATCCACTACCGTGTGTTTGGTTTTCCAATTTTGCATCATGCAAACCGCCCAAGGTGTGGCAATCCCTAAGGTAAGCCCGCAAATTAGGGCTGATAACTCTGTTTGAAGCAGGTTGTTCATAGCTGTTTCAAGAGAAGATTGGAAAAATTCATCAATATCTTGCTTTTGGGTTAGGAACTTAACAATTCTGTGGTAAACTGTGTCATAGGAATAAGTCTCTTTTTAGTAATGTTTCGCAACTCTACTATAACGAATTTATTCCTTTTTGTGTTTACACAACTTATTTTACACTACCGTTTTTTCATATCGTTTTTACATTATAACACAAAAGACTATTAACAAAATAATATTCAAGATTAAGGTAAATTAAGGTGGATTTTGAGGTGAACTCTTCCAAAAATGAAACTTCCATAAAAATGGACTAAAATCCAAGAATTTGGATAAAATTGACACCAATTAACACCATAAAATAGACTAGTCGGCTATCTCAATTTCGAGATAGTTTTTCATTCATCAAAAATAGTCCATTCAATTGGTTCAAATTCTATATAAAAGTTCCTCTCAGTTTCTGATTGTTTTTTTCTACTAAAAATTGAATTCAACTGATTTATAAAAAACATTCCTTTGGTAAGTTCAACCATTTTTATATAGCTCGCTATTCCATATAGATGTGCTATATATTGCTCCTTACTTCCCGTAAAACTGTTCTTATCTAAATGTTCTTCTAAACCAAATTTCTTAATAAAGTAAATCTCTTTTCTTAAATTTCTAGTAATTGACCTTGGTACGGACAATTTTTCATTTACTATAATCCCTGTCACTCTCTTCCTATCACCAGGCTTTAGAAATATTGTCTTCTCATTATTTAATGAAAATTGATAACTAAGAATTATTTTTTCTACAGTACCTTTTATCCGGAATATTTTACTATTCCCAGAGATAGTTATATCGTCAGCATATCTCGTGTAAGATAATCTATATTTTCTACAAAGATAATATATCCTTTTATCTAGTTCTCGACAAACTAAATTAGCCAAATAGGGACTAGTAGGAGCTCCTTGGGGTAACTGATTTCGAAATACACAAATATTTGCTAAAGCAGTTGCAACATCCTTATTGTATCCCAGTTCAAAAAATAGACTTCTCACTTTACGAAAATCAATACTCGGAAAAAAATCTTTAATATCCATTTTAAGGATGTATTTTTTCCTTAGATGAACAGAAGCATTTAAAACGATAGATTTCATAGGAATGAAACCAGTAGCACTGGGCTCTGACTGTACTTTATATAAAATATTATCTAAAATCCATCTCTGCATCCCCTTTAAAGCAGTGTTAGGAACATTTAAGACTCTGCTACCACTATTTCTCTTTGGAATGGTTATTTCTTTGTACAATCTGTCATTTGAGTACAATACTTTATAAAAAAATTTTTTATTAATACCAATTTTTTTCCTTAATTCTTCTAAATTACAAAAAACAGGAATGTCAAGCTTTTCTGATTCCTCTAATTGACTCATACTTACCCTCTTTTCACCAAGTTACTACAACTATAACATAACCTTAATTAAACTGTGCCGAAAAACACTAAAGAAACTCATTCTTCATATCCAAAAATAAGTGTTTTGTCGGTGCAGTTTAATTAAGAATTTACGGTAGGACAGTAATAGCTGCGGGCCCCCGCAAAGCGATACTGTCCTAGTGATAATTTTCAAACGAAAATTTCACTCGTTAATTAATTATTAATTAACGACTGGCTTTTGAAAACTTTTTTTCATAGATTAGACGACTCGCTAATCAGACGCTCTAACTTATAGACGTAAAAGAGGCGTTTCTTTCTGTTCACCAATCTCCATAAAATCATTTTTGATTCTTCGGAAAGTGACTTCATTGAGTTTTAATTGTCTTAAAAAATTCAATCCTTGTTCAGAAAGTTTGTATGTGTTATCAATAAGTTCAATCAGATTCTCATCTTGACATTCCTGCATTACACTATTAGTATAACAAACAATATGATAAAGTTCAATTTCAGCAATAATTGATTTTAGTTTATTATTGTTTTTTATATACAGGAGCACAATAACTTTTTCCCTAATATCTTCTGAAATCCCTTTATACGCCATAAACCATTTTAGCTTTTTACGTTCCTGAACCCACTCACTCATATACTTAAAACTTGCTTCATTCTTTTTATCTCTTGGGAATAAGGAGAGCCAACCATTGTCCTTAAGATTATCATTCCAAAATAACTCAAGTGTATTATTAGGTGTATTTCTGTATGTCGTTAGTACTGATTCAGTCCCCTCATAACCTAAAGGATTACGAAAATTTCCAAATGATTCTATAATATTTTGCGCTTTATAATCATTAGCAAAGTACTTATCTGATTCCTCATGTGACCTTACCTGCCCATGTAAACCTTCTGCATTTAAGAATTCATTAATAGTATTCTTAGATACTTTTGTAGCATGGATACAATAAATAATAAGTCTAATATCATCACTTATATACTCCTTTATCAAGCTAATAAAGTCAATAATTGTTTTACCAGAACCAGTAAAGTCATCAATTAGAATCAAATATTTCTTACCGCTTAATCTCCTCGTCCATTCAGCTTTTAGTCTGTCGAATTCCAATCTATAGAATCTATCGTCATAATGACTAAATTTTTCATCATTTTTTCCCAAAAACTTAGCTCTCCCATACTCTAAATCCAAAATATCATTGAATTCATAATAAATATGATTAGGTAGTTCATTTATATCTAAGTATAGATTTAGCATAGCATTGGAACTATTATGTTTAAATGTTTGTTTGTTCAAAATACTAGAAAAATGACATTCACTTAAATCAATTCCACTATCTGACAGTTGCGCTACCAAATTTTCATGAAACTTCCTTAAAATAAATGATATTTCAGCTTTAGAATAATATTTATAATTATCTTTGATACAATCCAAAATAATTTGTTTTACTTCCGAACCATCATCTAACTGGGATAAAAAGCGACCTAACCGACGTCTAAAACCTTTTATATATTTTTCTTCATAGTCCTCAATATGATTCCTATTATAGAATTCTTGAACTAATAGATTGAATTCTTCACTCTTGCTCAAGAGAAAACCTCCATTCGGATTTTAGCGTAATATCTTCTATTTTTCTTTGATAGTTGGCTAATGTATCAACAAAATTATATGTAGCTATTACTAGCTCTTTTTTCAACACCCACTCTTCATCATTTTCAGCAATTCTTTCTTTTAACAAGTTAATCTCATTCCAATTATTGAAGTGTTCCATCTCGTATTCAGTAAGGGTCATTTCCACACAATCATCCAATAACTGATAAGCTACTAAACCATAGCTATCCCCATAAGCATCTACTACAAATTGAAAATATTCTTCATAACAATAATCGAAAAATTCTTCTATAGTCTTTGATAAGTTTTTTAATGAATTTTCTTTAGAAAGGAAATATTGCATATATAATTTCCAAACGGATAGTTTTTCATGCCTCATCGATATATCAGCTAAAATTAAAAATCTTTTTGTTGCATCTGAGATAATTTGGTTAAATTCTTCGGTTCCAAACAATTCATCTAATTGCGATTGATTAGTAATAAACCTTATTTTATTTTTTACAATAAACTTAGAAAATGGAACATAGTCCTTAAACAACTCTATTACTTTATATTTATACTTTGAGGAATGTATAGCATCAGTAAATACATTTATCCAAAAAATATTATAAAACAAAAAATCTAATTGAGTCGTACCTAACTCGTGTGTTCCCCATATTAGCTTTGAGTATGGTACACCCATGTTTTCAGAAATAAGAATAGCAACTTCATCAGTGATTTTCCCTTTGCCATTTATAATACGACTCATGGTTTCCGTAGATGTCCTTTTTGAAAAACTATAATAGGGTTCACCAATTCTACCACTATCATTAATAATACGCTGGTTGTCTCTAGAATAAAGAAGTTGATATAGGTGCATATTATTATCCTCTTTAAATTTTTCAACCTCTCTAATAACCCTCGCTATAACACTAGTAGCTGTAATTTTAAAAATACTATTCTTCATTTTTCTTCTTTCATTGTATAGTTTATATTGTCTAAATAAATTTATTTCATACAACATTTTAACTATTATAGCAGATTTCATCGACTATAACAACAGATGTTGAGTCGTTTTCTAATCGCTAACATATGTTTTTCTCGGAATTTAATACAACACTCATTTATGAGATACTCTATCTGTAGAATTTTTCTACAGATTTTTTTATTTTTAAGTCCTATATTGATGCGCATCAAATGGACGGATTGAAACTCAGAACATAGCTACATCACTAGATGTAGACTGTGTAAAATGTTTCGCCGTTTCTTTAGTGTGCATTTTTCATACTCAATTCGGCAAACTACTGTGTTTCTCTTCCGTCCTAGGAGGAAAGGAATTTATATGACTAACAAAGTCGAAGAGAAACGTGAACGCAAGATTGTAGATGCCGTTAAAAGTGATAATTGGAGTAAAGTTGATAAACTACTCAATCAGTCAATGGATAACCTTGAACGTAAAGAACGCTCTTATGGGAAAGTAAGTCTAAACGCTACTATCTCAAACGAGGGACGCACAACAGAACTTATAGATTTATATTCTGATAATACCTATAATCCTATCAAGCAGTTACTTATCAAAGAACGCAATGAGTACCTCTATACCTTGCTTTCTAAACTTCCAAAAGATGACCTTCATATCTTGTTGGAGATGACTCTACATGGGACTTCTGCCTTGCAACTGACTAGAGAAACATCGTTCAAGAGTCATAAAACAGTTCAAAAGCACTTTAAAGATACTCTTGATTTCTTGAGAAATGAGCTCAAAAATTATTTTTAAAAAAATATTAGCCGGAACTACCAATTTCCTGCTTTTTTCTCCTTATAGATAAGGAGGTAAGTAATGATGACCTAACAAAGTCCAGCTTATGACTAAAAGAAGCATGTTGTCCTAACGCTACAAAAAAGAAAGATAAAAGGTGAAAACTATGAAAACTCGTAATCGTAAAGGTGGCTACTCAGCCAATACAGCAACTGAATATATTGACATCAAACAAGCAATCTATTGTTTGAGTACCGAAGTTGAACCTCAAATCAAATTTGACGATGGTCTACCTACGGGAGAAGTTATTGCCCATAAGGCTTGGTTCTCACAAAAAGGACTACCACCTTTTCAAGTTAAATTTGAATCTGAAGTGACACTTCCAGCTTATATGGCAATGGTTGAATTTGATAATTTAGAAGCCTGCGAAGTTGGATATAATGTCTATTTCCGTGCAACTGGTATCAAGGAGGTTAAATAATGACCAATAAAGAACTAGCTCAGTATTTGCTCCAGAGTCTCAATATGGGACTTGGGGCCCTTATGCAGGGGGAAACAAGTTATACGAACAGTTTTGACACTAAGATTATGTCGAACGGCTTTCTATTTATCCCTCGCTTACCAGTAGGATATATTATCGATGATGAACTCTATCAGAAAATTTTCCTGATTGCCAATGCTGCTCTATACCCACGTTATACCCTCTTAAAGCAAAATTCAGCCTATTTTATAGCGCTAGATACTGATGACATTCACGTTCAGCGTGGCCTCTTCTTCCCGTGGAAAAAAGGGGGTTCTGAACGCCTTATCATCTCAAATTTAGATGATTTCTCCAAAATGCAGGAGAAAAACGCTCTTCCAATCATGAAAAACCTCACTTTAGACTTTAATAAAGTGACGTCACTAGCTATCGCTGGTAACAGTGGCTCTGGCAAATCATATGCTCTTACTTATTTTTTGAGTTTATTGAAAAATTTCTCAGAACTCATTATCGTTGACCCAAAGTTCGATATGCCTTCTCGTTGGGCTCGTGAAAATAGTATTGCTGTGATTCACCCTCAAAAGAATCGCTCAAAATCGGATTTTGTCTCAGAAATTAATGAGAATCTCAGCACTTGTCTAAATCTCATTCAACAACGCCAAGAAATTCTTTATGATAATACTGAACACCAATTTGACCATTTGACGATTGTCATTGATGAAGTATTAGCTTTGAGCGAGGGTGTCAACAAAACCATTAAAGATTCATTTTTCTCCCTACTGTCTCAAATCGCTTTGCTCGGACGGGCTACTAAAGTTCACCTTCTTCTAGTCAGCCAGCGTTTCGACCATACTTCTATCCCAATCTCTGTCCGTGAACAGTTAAATGTCTTAATACAGATTGGCAATATCAACAAGAAGACAACACAGTTTCTCTTCCCCGACCTTGACCCTGAGGGAATTGTTATTCCTATCGGTAAAGGAACAGGGCTTATTCAGATTATTGATAATGAACATCCTTACCAAGTCTTGCCTCTGCTTTGCCCCACCTACTACACCAAGAAAGGCATACTCTAAACATGAAAAAGACTTTCTTTCAAAAAACTTACAATCTCATTTCCTCCCTTCTTTTCTTTGGTTTGATTAGTTTCATCCTCAGTTTCGCTTTCAATCTACTTATAAAATTGTTTGGAGATTTTGACATTCCATCTTTGGATAGTGCTATCATCACTATCCAAGATAAACTGAGCCTTCTAGGAAGTTACACAAGCCAGGTTTCTATCATACTTTTTCTAATTGCAGTTTCATTGCTTATCATTGAATTATCTCAGCGTATTATTAGTGATAGTATTTTGAATTATTTCAAGTCAGTCTATCAGACAATACGCTTGCGACAATTTTTAAGACAAGATGAGAAATCAGAATCAGCTATCACGATTGATAACCAGACAACCATAACAAAATTCAATCCAATTCTTAAAAACTTTAACCAAACGGTTGGAAAAGCAACTGTTGATGTTAGAAAAAGTTCAGTTAGCGTCTTTCTTAAATACCCGAGGACTCAGCAAGCTCAAAAACTTTTGAGGGACATGGAAGCACATATCAAGGAAGAAATTTCGAGCCGTAACCCAAACTATTATTTTTCTTCACCAAATAGGGAAGGAAACAAGCTCTGGTTCAAAGCAACAAGAAGATAAGGAAAGGGCAGTGCTTGGCTCACAACGTGAAAGCCAAAAGCACTGCTCTTTCAAACTATCAAACTTAGCTATGTAATGGGGGCGACTACGACCCCCCATTACACCCCCCCATTACATCAATAATCAATAATCATAATTTTGAAACTAAGACTACCAAAATCACCCTAAAATTTTCCTAATAGATAAGAACTAGAAATGAGGTACCTGCCTATGGCAAAAGAAAAACGTTCTAACAAATGGGCCTTTCTACTCTATCAAGAAAGTGCCCCTGAAAATTATTTGGAAATTCTTGAAGAAATGCACATCCCCTTTGTGCTTAGTCCTTGGCATGATAAAGATGTTAACAGGCAAACGGGTGAGTTTAAGAAGTCGCATAAACACGGTGCTTTATTCTTCGATTCACTTAAAAGCTACTCTCAAGTCTCAGAACTTCTAACAGAAAAACTGAATACCCCTGCTCATGTAGAAATCGTTATGTCACCTAAGGGTATGTATGATTACTTTATCCATGCAGAGAATCCCGAAAAGACTCCTTATGATATCGAAGATATTGAATCAGGATGTGGCTTTGAACTTGATAAATTTCTCATTAACAATAACAATGATGAATTTCTATCAACTGTAATTGATACTATTGAAGAGCATAATTTTACGGAGTTTAATAACCTTGTTATGTATGCTCGTGATGAAAACCCAATGCTCCTAAGTATTATTGTTGATAAGACCTACTTCTTTGCAAAATATCTTGATTCACGTCGTCACTCAGGCTACAGAAAGGAGGACGGAGATAATGACTAGCTATCCACTTTTACTAACACGCCAGCAAGCATCCGAATTATTGGGAATTGACCCAAAATCTTTCGATAAATACATTCGCAGTCATCCAGACTTTCAATGTCTCATGGTTGGGAAACAAGAACGCTATCTCCGTTCTAAACTGTTGAAATTTATTGAGAGTCACTGTGTATAGTCGCCAATGATTGATAAAAAGAGATTTTTCATATATCCTATATATGACTAGTCTATTTTATCAATCATTTTTTATAGAAAGGCTGATAAATGGCAACAATAACAAAACGTGGAAACTCTTTCCGTGCAACTGTATCACTCTACAAGAAAGGTCAATATAAAAGAGAAACTAAAACATTCAACAACAAAAAAGATGCCGAACTATGGACATTAGAAATGGAGCTTGAAAAAGGGCGTGGAAAAAATATCGCTGAACGCTCTACCTTGTTTACCGATTTTTATCGAAATTGGGTTCATACGGTTAAGAAAAATGATGTGCGTGAAGCTACCTTTATCAACTACAAGCGAACGCTCGTAGTTGTCGATAATCTTTTTGATGGCATTCAACTTAAACATCTTGATGACCTTATCATGCAGAAGAAAATTGACCAATATGCTAAAAACCATTCTAAAAAGACAGTAAAAGAACTTGTCCTAAAAATTCGTGGCTCGCTGAAATATGCTTATGCTCGTGGTTTAATTAGTAATGACTTCGGTCATCTTCTGAAAGCAAAAGGTCAGGAACAACCTAAACGAAATATTCCACTCTCTATTACAGAGTTCAAAAAGCTCAGGCAATATTGCCTGAATCATACGGAAGATGAATTTAATGTTCTTGTCGCACTTGCTCTTGAAACAGGTGCCAGACGTGGAGAACTCTTAGGGATTAGAAAAGAGGATATTTTTGAGTATGGTGTTAAAATAAAACGTTCTATTAGTCCTACGAATGACGACACTCAACTCAAAACTAAACACTCCAAACGTGAGATTTCAATCAATAAAGACATACATGGAGCCATAACCAAACTTGCAAACACAAAAGAAGATTACATCTTCGACTGGAATGGATTTAGACAAGCTGGGCAACTCCAACGCTTACTAAAGCAACTTGACCTAAGCAAAACAACTTTTCACGGTTTACGCGATACCCACGCTTCTTTTCTATTTTCAAAAGATATTAGTCTGGATTATATTTCAAGACGGTTGGGACACAATTCAATTTTGACTACTCAACAGTATTATCTTGAATTGATGCCAGAAAAAAAGCATCAGCAAGATGCCGATGCTTTAAGTCTCTTAAACGACTTATCACTATAATTAACACCAACTGACACCAAAAAGGTGCCACAATCGTTGGTATAATAAGGCTTTGATTAACGTTTTGAGAATTGTGATGCTTTACGAGCTTTCTTAAGACCTGGTTTCTTACGTTCTACCATACGAGCATCACGAGTAAGAAGGCCTGCGCGTTTCAATGAATCGCGAAAGTCTGGGTCTACTTGAAGAAGGGCACGAGCGATACCGTGACGGATAGCGCCTGATTGACCAGCGTAGCCACCACCATCAACGTTTACGAAAACGTCGTATTGACCAACAGTTGAAGTAACTGCGAATGGTTGGTTGATAACCAAACGAAGGTCAGCGTGTGGGATGTACTCTTCAACATCTTTTTTGTTTACAGTGATTTTACCAGTTCCTGGAACAAGGCGAACGCGTGCAACAGCGTTTTTACGACGTCCAGTACCTGCATATTGTGCTTGTGACATAGCTTATTTGTTCCTTTCCTTAGATAAGTCCTGAAATATCAAGAACTTCTGGTTGTTGTGCAGCGTGAGTGTGCTCAGCGCCTACAAATACTTTCAGCTTCATACCTTGAGCACGGCCAAGAGTATTGTGCGGAAGCATACCTTTAACAGATTTTTCAATCAAACGAACAGCGTTCTTAGAGCGAAGCTCACCTGCTGAGATTTGTTTCAATCCACCTGGGTACATAGAGTGAGTGTAGTAGATCTTATCAGTTGCTTTTTTACCAGTCAGTTTTACTTTTTCAGCGTTGATAACGATTACGAAGTCACCTGTATCAGTGTGAGGTGTAAAGGTTGGTTTGTTTTTTCCGCGAAGTACGCTTGCTACAACTGCAGAAAGGCGGCCAAGAGGTACATCAGTAGCGTCTACTACATACCATTTGCGTTCAACTTCACCTGGCTTAGCCATGTATGTTGTTTTGTTCATGATTTCTCCTATGAATATCGTTTTTGTTTACAAGGCGGATGTTCCGGTCCGCAGGTTATTTGAAAGGTTCCGGGGCCTTACAAATGGGGTAAACAATACCGCCTACTATCATACCAAATTTTCTAACCAAAAGTCAATATATTTGATGCAATTATTTATAAAATAACGATTTCATTTCTATTTAGTCTGAAAGTTTACTGCCAATGCTAAAGAGTCCTAGAGTACCTGGGCCGGTATGCGTCGAAATAACCGGACCAAGAGGCAGGATAAGAACCTCTGTGACCTGTCCAGAAGCTAAAAGCTGCTCCTTGACATTCTCAGCGACTTCTTTTTCGCCTGCATAGGCAATCACTACAAGTGGCTCAGAAATCGTCTCTAGAGTCATGCGAACTACCTCAGCCTGCGCCTTCTTCTTGCCTCGTACCTTAGCGACCGAATCCAGACTTCCATCAGCTGTCACTACGATGATGGGCTTGATATTGACCAAGCTTCCCATGAGAGCCGCTGCCTTGGAAATGCGGCCCCCCCGCATAAGGTGGTTGAGGTCATCTACTAAGAAATAGGTCTTTACTCTAGGCACTAGACTTTGAAGCAAGTCTGCCGTCTGCTCTAGGCTCTGACCTGCCGCCCTAGCTTCTACAGCCTTCATGACCAAGAGCCCCTCCCCCATAGAAGCCGCCTTGGTATCAATGATGCGAATCAGTGCATCTGGAAAATCTTCCAAGACTATCTCCCGCGCCATGACAGCACTCTGATAAGTACCTGATAGAGCCGAAGCAAAGGCTACATAGAGAACTGGTGTCCCTTCCTTGGCATAGGTTCGAAAAACATCTTCAAACTGGCCGACATTGATCTGACTGGTAGTTGGCTTGCTGCCGGACTCCATCTTATCCAGAAGTTCTTGGCTGGTCAGCTTGCCTGCACCAACTGTCTCATAAGTTTGGCCATCTAGCTGAATGGTCAGGCCTAGGACCTGCACATCATTTTCTTGAGCCCAGCTTTCCGACAAATCTGCCGTTGAATCGGTTAAAATTTTAAAGGTCATCTTTTTTCTCCATCATTTTTTGTAAATCGCGCAAAGATTGGCTGTCCATCGGTCGCAAGGGCGGTCTTTGCAGGTTGATTTGCCCGCTCAGCTGATTGAGGTCTGATTTGGTAACAGCCACTCGCTTCTCTAGCTCTCTAGCGGATACTCTCAAAGCCCCTTGGGCAAAGACAGTCCACTGCTCATTGAGATCACTGGTCGCAACCGACACCTGATTTTTGGGTGTGTTAAGTTCAGCTGCCAAGCGCTCGATATAGTCATCCGCCGTTTCCTCCTCCTCGGTGAAAACGACCGTTACATTAAACTCCTCATAAGTCTGCCGAACTCCCGGCATATACTGGGCATCGAAGACGCATATAACTTCCAGTCCTTCAAAGCTAGCATAATTGCTGAGCTTCTGGAGCAGAATCGTTCGCGCTGCATCTAGCTCTCCGCGGTTAAAGTAAGGACGGGTCTCCCGCCAAAAGGCCGTCATATTGTAGCCGTCCACCAGTAAGATTTTTCTTTTCATAGGCGATTGCGAAATACTTCATACATGAGAATAGCCGCTGCGACACTGGCATTGAGGCTCTGGACATGGCCATTCATGGGAATGGAAATCATCTCGTCCACCTGCTTTTTGATATTACTAGAGATTCCCTTACCTTCGTTACCGATGATGAGGGCAAGTTTGCCAGCTGTATTCCATTTATGAGAAGGTGTCCCCTGCATATCCGTACCGAAAATCCAGAAACCAGCTTCCTTGAGCTTGTCCAGTGTCTGGCTGAGATTGGTCACGCGGGAAATGGGAATATGCTCAATGGCACCCGTTGAAGTCTTGGCTACGACTGGTGTTACACCGACCGCCCTGTGCTTGGGAATGATGACTCCAGTCACATTGGTCGCGTCAGCCGTCCGCAAGATAGAGCCCAGATTATGCGGGTCAGTCAGCCCATCCAAAATCAGCAAGAGAGGATTGTCTTCCTGCTCTGCTTTTTTCAAAAGTACCTCGAAGTCAGTATAAGCGAACTCTGCCACTCGCAGAACAAAGCCCTGATGGACTGCCCCGTCGGTCATTTCCTGCAAAGTTTTCTTGGGTGTCCAGGAAATGGAGACCTTTTTTTCCGCTGCTAAATCCTTAATTTTATCGACCTTTTTACCACGAAGGTCATCCTGAATATAGAGTTTATTTCCAGTGTTAGCTACGAGAGCCTCTGTCACCGCATGCACACCGTAGACAATATCATTTTTTTCCATAGGTCTAGTATAACACAAAGGCGCAAAAAATGGCGGCCGGATTTATTCGGGCGAGACAGATTTCTGCTCTAATAAAACGCAATCAGCCAACTCCAACTTTCACCACCAGTCATGCTATAATAGAAAGAACTCTAAAAAAGGAATCTCGCACTTATGTCTCTCCTCCAACGCACCATCAAATTGACATTGGCTACCTGCCTCGCTGCTTGGCTGGCTGACTTTTTAGGTCTTACCTACTCAACTTCAGCTGGGATCATTGCCATCCTCAGCGTCTCTGATACCCGCCGCAGTACAGTAAAGCTGGCTGGAAACCGCTTTTTGTCCACCCTGCTGGCTCTGGCTATCGGAAGTCTGGCCTTTCACTTTCTAGGTTTTCATCTCGGAGCATTGGCCATCTATATCGCGATCTATGTGCCTCTGGCCTTTCGTCTAGGCTGGGAAATCGGCATCACTCCCAGCACTGTTCTAGTCACCCACCTGCTCTTAGAAAAAACCACCTCCTGGTCTCTGCTTGGAAATGAGCTAGCTCTATTTCTTATTGGAACTGGCTTTGCACTCCTTGCCAATCTCTATATGCCCTCGCGCCAGCAAGAGATTGACAGCTACCATGAACAAGTAGAAGAACAGCTGAAAAAGATTCTTCTGCGCTTTGAATATTTCTTAAAAGCTGGAGACGGTCGAAATGATGCAGCTCTAATCAAGGAGCTGGACACCATTCTGCAACAGGCCTTACAGCTGGTCTATCTGGATCACTCCAACCACCTCTTTCATCAGACCAACTACCATATTCATTATTTTGAAATGCGGCAGGCGCAAAACCGCATCCTGGAAGACATGGCCGGTAACATCAACAACTGCCAGCTGGCAGCCAGTGAGAGTTTGATTTTGGCCCGTCTTTTCTCCAAGACAGCCCAACAGCTCAGTCAAGAAAATCCTGCTCACGAGCTGGTTGAAGAAATCGAAACCTGCTTGGCTGTTTTTCGCGAACGCCCGCTCCCTAAGACCCGGCAAGAATTTGAAACCCGTGCCACGCTCCTACAACTTTTACGAGACTTGGAGACTTTTATTAAGATTAAGGTGGAATTTTATCAAAATTACCAAAAAGTACAAGCAAGTTAGCTCTGTGCTATTTCCAATAAATAATAAGAGGAGGCTGGGACAGACAGCCATGACGACATAGCCGTCACCCACAGAAACACGAAAATAAAGACAAAAGCCCTCATTTAGAAGTATAATCTAAGTGAGGGCTTTGTGGTTGATAATTTCTTGAATATCA
>NZ_JBZYCU010000031.1:0-23310 GCF_058933875.1 Streptococcus sp. STC1396
CTTAATTATTAAGCCCTTCAAATCTATAATTAAATGCGAAAAGCGAACAAAGCAGAATTCTGATTACCAGAAAACTAGTTTTGTTCGCTTTTTATATTTGAGGTCGGACTTTTGTCCCAGACTCTTTCAACTATACCGGCGGCCGGTAAAAATTAATTGAAATCAACAAAATAGAAAAACAAGAACCGTGATTTATCAGGACTTTGTCACTTACTTAATAGTATTGAAATTTTAAAGGTTGACCAAATGGGTGACCAAAAATACTCTAAACAATAAATATTAAAGCATTTTATACCACCAGAAGTAGCACTAGAATTATATCTAAAAATTGGAAAAATCTTAGTGTAAAGTAACATATATTTTCCTTAATTTTTGTATATAGCTTTAGCTATATTTTTGGCTATCCGTTCAACAACTGGAACTGTAACACTATTCCCAGCTTGTTTATATAATCTGCCATTACTTTGATTAGGGAGTTTATAATCTGTTGGAAATCCCTGCACGTTGAAGCATTCACGTGGAGTTAACTTCCTAATTTTATTACTATTTGTTAAAATTAATGGAACATTATGTCCACCAGTTCCCATATTGGCGGTTAAAGTTGGAACGAGTTTACTTTTATTTTCACGAACATATTTTCTTCTCCATTGATATGTTGTATCATGCTTTGTCATATTATTTTTTAATTCATCAAAAAATTTATTTTTTTCGGCAGTATAATAAAATTTATCATCTACTTTATTATCGAAATCAATAACGTTGTGAATTGTTTTATTTAATGGTATTGATTTTGGCAAGTCAAAATTAGCATAATCTTCTTTATCTCTAAAAGCTACAATATATATACGTTCTCTATTTTGGGGAATATTTCCATATTCTGCAGCATTCAAAACTTGAAAAAGATACTTATACCCAAGTTTATCAAGCTCCGAACAAATAACTCTAAAAGTATTTCCATTATCATGTGATACCAAATTTTTTACGTTTTCAAAGAATGCAACACGCGGTCTTTTCGATTCTAGAATACGAACTAATTCAAAAAACAAATTCCCCCTCCCTTGTTCGTCATTAAACCCTTGACGGTAACCTGCAATAGAAAAGGCTTGACATGGAAAGCCTGCAAGCATAATGTCAAAATCTGGAATTTCATTAGCAGGTACTGTATTAATATCTCTCTGGTCAACATTAATATTAAAATTTAATTCAAAGGTTTCAGCTGCATAACTATCAAATTCATTGGCATAAATCGTTTTGAATCCTGCTTTTTCAAAACCTAAATCAATGCCTCCAACTCCTGCAAAAAAAGAAGCTACTTTAATCATTCAGAATATCTCCTTAAATTTAATAATTTTATTATACAAAAAAAAGCAGCAAGCCGCAATATTTACGTCTAAAGAAAGAGGATAAAACAATCCCCTTTCTATTTATTTTCGATTATCTTTAATAATTTGACAGCGTCTTATATCAAAAATAATATCTGGTTCAAGTCCTTGAGCATCAACAAATAACTTTTGTAGACTGACATGTGGACGTCGACCTTCGTTTTTTTGCTCTTGAATGGTTTGTGTTTGATTAGCTGGATAGCTTCCAAACTGCTTTGAGTCAATTTTTAAATCATAAATATATAGCTGATTAGTATTAAGATTAAATCTCAGGAACACGAGATTGTCAAATACAGTTTTTGGACCAAATGAAGATAAATCTCCTTCAAAATTTGACGTAGCTTTAAATTCAATTTTTTTACCAGTTGCAGGGTCTGTTCCATCCCCAACTTCGTCACCACGATTCCAAAGATAACCTAAACAATAGCATCCCATAGGTTCGCTGATTGCATCAGGCATATTCATACCTCGCGAACTGGTACTCTTTATGTATGTATTTAGGTCTTTCCATTTGAAATAAGCGTCACAAGTTTCATTGATTCTAGCGTCATCAATTTGAATATAGCTAAATTTTTTATAAACCAATTTTATACCTTGGATTGTTTTATCCTCAAAATAATTATATCAAAAAAATTAATAATTTGGAGGAGTTTTATAAACACTTGAATTTAATTTATTTGTAATTAGTATATAAATGAGTAATAAATTCACACAGTTGGGTATTGTAAAATAAGTTGCGAAACATTACTAGAAAGAGATTTATTGACAGTATCTATTCCTGCCAAAAGTTAATGATATAATTGACTTTATTAGAAAAAAAGAAATGATTGTTTATAGTGTAAAGCAGAAATTTATCATGGTCATTTGGGGGTGAAAAAAGTGCATTTCAGGGAGAATTATTTCTTATCAGCAAAATATGCTACAATTGATTTATGGATAAGTTTCAACATAATTTTACAAAAGAAGATATGCTCTGGAGCATTCAAGATGTTTCCCAACAATTTAGATGGGATAAAACTAATAAAGAACTGAAGTTGCAGATCTGGCGAATGCGTTCTCGGTTAGATATGCTATCAGAAATTTTGAAAAGAGAAGAATAAAGTTTAAATGTCTTTTTTATATGTTTTATAGTATAATATTTATAGATAGTTTTTGGAGGTGGAGAGATGGAAGAAAAATTATTTAATAAAAAATTTGTTTGGAGTATTCTTGGAGGTATTGCAGCTGTAGCTCTTGTTGTGTATTTGATTATCATTAATAGTACTGGCGGGGTAACCAATTTGGGCAATAGCTTAGATGGTACTTACTACGTTTATCACCGTAATAGCAATACAATCATTGAAGATAATACATTGAAAATTGATGGGAAGACAGCTTTGTTTAAAGATGCTTATTCTACGAAATATGGTGATGAAAATGAGGGGGACATGTGGCGTGTGGATACTGAAAAACAGGTGATTGTAGTTCAAGAAACAAATTTACATGAATATCCTTATGTTTTGAAAGATGGTGTTTTAACATTTAATAATGATTCATACGTGAAGGAAGGTTCAGAGATTTATAAGAAGGCTAAAAAAATGTCTGAATGGGATTATGAAAACGACTAGTAAAAATTAGTCGTTTTTATTTTGTAGATCATATAAGGCAAAATTGACAGCTCGTTGAACTTCTTTTTCAGTCATTTTTTTGCTATTCCAGGCATACCAGAGAGTTTTACCTCGGTCATATTTGGACCAGGTCTTAATATCGGGGAATATTCTTCTTACTTTTTGGCAAAAGGATTGATCTTTAAGCTCTGGTAATTCTTTGTGAGTAATAAAGTCTTTTTTATCTAACAATAGTTTTAATCTGTCCGTGGCAGCTACTTGAATTTTTTCATAGTTGCTGATGATATTGTCTTTGATAACATCCAAAAGTGTTAAAAGCTTTTGTTTAGCGGCTGTACCAGCTCTAAAGCTTGTGACAAGTCCTTTAGCCTTAGGATAGGTTATATCTGTATAGTGCTGAAATAATTGAGTTAATCGAACTTCTAGGGCCTTGTTTGAAACAGATAGGTCGTGCATGACTTCTTGATAAGATTTTTTTTGGTAGAAAATTTTAGTCAGGAGCACAATGTCTGGCATTAAAATAATAGAAGCAAAGTAATCTGCTTCTAGTTCCTGAGTGGTTTTATTTGCTAAACTTTCAGTAAAAAAATTTCCATTATGCTTTAAAACAAGGTGGCCTAATTCATGACACTTTGTGAAATTCTGTCTCTCTTGGATGCAATCTTCTTCATAAGAGATAGAAATTCCTTGGGAATCAATCATAGTAATGCCTGAGATTAGATCATTTTCAATATGATGTTCTAAAACCTTGAAATTGTATTTTTCTTTCATCGCTTGAAAGTACGTTTCAAAGGAATAGCTGAGCAAAGAAATATTATGTAGTTTGATGAATTGATAAATTTCTTTTCTGGCAAAGTCGGCAATATTTCTATAAATGGGATTCATTCTTGATTTTTATCTTCTTCAAAGGCTTTTCTGCGCATTTCAATAAAATTGTCAATATCAATTTTAAATTGCTCTTGTTGTTCTTTTGTCAGATTAAAGTCATCTACAGTTTTTCTAAACATGAATTCTGCGGACTCTAGGGCTGATTTAGGCTGGTTTTTTACATCAGTGTTCCCTAAAAGATAATCTGTAGAGACTCCAAAAAAAGTGGCGAATTTTTCTAAAGTTTCTCCAGAAGGGTTCCTTTTTCCACTTTCCCATTGTTGATAATTTGGTTGTTTTATTCCAAAGTGTTTTGCTATCTCACTTTGTGTAAGTCCTGCCTCTAAACGCAGGGCTTTCAGTCTTTCTGGAAACATGAGTGACCTCGGTTAAAAAATATTTTTAAAAAATTTCAAAAACCTCTTGACAATATATTCAAAAGAGTATATAATTTAAATATACTCAATAGAGTATAAAACGTCTAATCAAATTCTTACTTAATGTTATTATTGGATAAGTAAAAAATTGAGCAGTAAGGTTTGATATATAGATTCATTTAGATCTTTGAAAATTTTAAAAAAGTGCGTCAGACAGTTCCCACTGAAACCAACTAACACACTTAACTGTAGCAAGTTAATTATATCTTAAAATTGACGATATGTCAAACTTAAGTTTTGGGGGTTAAAAGCGAGGGAGGCTGGAGTTGTTCTAGATTCTGAAAATCTAAGAGCACACGCACCAGCTTTTAGCCTGATGAGCTGACTTGGATAAATCATCAGGAACTGCTACCGAGAGGTGGAGGCACTACATGATGAATGTAGAACTAAATGCGGGCGGTGTGTGAATAGCCTTTTAGGCTGTTTGCTAATGGATAAGGTGAGAAAGAGAGCCAGGTGATACTGGGTTAAATTCGTGACTTATTCGAGTGAGTAGCTTTGTTGTGAGACAGGGTGAAAGTAGCGTTGCGATGATAGGAGCACGCCTAAACAGATTCGTCTGTTTAGAAGAGTAGAAAAAAATGTATAGAAAACTTAATATGATTTGGAGCGGATAATCTAATTGGATTGTTCGCTTTTTGTTTTTAAAGGAAAGTGAGGTTGTGGGATGAATCGTGAATCATTGTACAAGTTGATTGGTGAAGTGGAACGTGAAAAGAAGTTTCGGAATTCTTTGGCAGAAAAGGTGTTGATTGAGGATGTCGAATGGGCAGAAGGGTTACCGAAAGAGTTGGTAGCTACCTATGATCGGGCAGTTGAGGAATACAAAGCTTCTCTTACTCAGGTTATGGATCAGGCACTTACTTATTTGGTAGATGGAAAAGGTCAGTATACTTAAAAAGAAAGTCTAGCATTGTTTCTACTCTTTTAAGCAGATGAAATTGCTGCCAGATTTACTGGTATTTTTGAAGAAAGGAGGTTTGTCCATGAGTAAGTATTTTTTAAATTGGTATCGAAAGCAACTGTTATTAAGTTTATTGAAAAATCGTAGTAAAAACAATGATGTGGCTTTATTTTTTTCTGATCGTGGCTTTATCATTGTGAAAATGGAAAAGAAAGCAAATATTTGTTTTGCTGCTGACTTACCCGAATTTGACCAGGAATATTTGAAAATGTATATTGAAGATGGTCAATTTATTATCTATGGTGGCCAAGCGCAAACAGGAATGATGCGGTTTTTGCTGAAAACAAAAGCTAAATGGACCAATATTGTAATTTGGAAAGATTGAGGTGAGAATATGCTAAAGAGAGTATTATGGTTTATGTTTGGAACGTTACTACTAGCTCTTTCTCTTTCTGTTTTTGTTTTTATGCTGATGATTATGATAATTTTTAATTTTATGAAAGGGGTATAGATGAAAGTGAAATGAATTATAGTGATGAAGTAGTTGAATATTATAGAAAGGGTTATCGAAGAATTTTCGATAACTTTTTATTTTCCTTCGAGATATATGCTGCGGATCGTTTGATGCTCTTAAGGTTGTGCAAGTCTAGCTTGAACGAATTAAATCGATTGAATGAGAAATCTTTGAAACAAGATAAGATTGTCACAACTCATTTAATGCGACCCTATCAGCGAATTATTGAAAAGGAACATTGGAAAATTGAAAGGAGTTAGTAGATGGACTATTTTGAAGAACGATTTAAAGGAATCATAGAAAATTTCAAGTTTTCTATGAGGATGTATCGGGATGATTGGACACGCTGTGAAGCATGTTATCGTGCAAGCTTGGGCGAAATGGAAACTATTTTTAGTCGTCATGATAGCCATGATAGCTTTTCTAAGCGTCTGATGGACTGCAAGAATGACTATCAGCGCCTCTTGAAGAAAGAATATTTAGGGATTTGAAAATGAAATACGCGGTAATTTTTAATAAAAGTATGTTTAATGCTCATAAAAGTATTGCAAGACATGCTGAAATTTTCAAAAAATATCACTACGAAATTGATGAAATTGATATTATGATGAATTTCCAGTCTTTGGAAGAACTAAATGACTTTTTGAATTTATTTGGCGGGAGGGCTTACTATAATTCAAAAAGAAAAGAAATTTGTATTTTAGATTAGAAATGGAGTAAGACTATGAAATTGCCTCGTGCTCCTGCAGTTATTTTTTATTCAGAATCAAATAAAAAAACAAAAACAGAAATGAGGAAAAATTAAATGGCTGATTTACAAAAATTGCCAATTCAGGCAAAGGAAGTTATTGGAGCAGATGTCTATGCTGTTCCAACTGTAACCGAACGGGTCCCAAGTGGGAGAACAATGTTTGATCCCTACCGGATTTTCACTGTAAGTGGCGAAAAACAACAGGATGTGCAGGTACGTGTAAACGGTTTGGATAATAGTTTCGTCCCTAACAAGCTGACTAAGGTTATTTTGGAAAATCTGACAATGACGGTTGGCAGCGTTCAATCTCGGGGCAAGACCAAGCGGGAAATTATCTTTACTGCTGATCGGATTAAACCTGCAAAATAAGAAAAGGAGTGATATTAAATGACTTTTAATGTGGATAAATTTAACCAAGGTACTGTTTATGATGTCCGGGCCAATCTCGGAAACTTGAAATTTCTTTCCTTGGAAAAGCGACCGGTCTTTAATGACGGTCAGCGGACGGATGAAATGGAAGTTACCCATGCAATCGTGTATTCTGACAAAATCGGGGATAATCTACAGCTGAAATTATCTCCAGGAAAAACCTATGAAGAACTGCCGTTTATGACAGAGATCCAGATTATTGGCGCTGCTTCTCCTTTCATTTATAACTTTCCTAATGCGGTTGGCTTTGGGGACAACCGTCAAGAGATCACTGATTTTGGTTTCTCTTTACGGGTTGATGGATATGAGCGCCTGGGGGGCATGAAGCAGCCACCTAAGGAAGAAAAAGCTGGTTAAAACTGGCTTTTCTTGCTGAAAGGGGGTGTCTGAAATATCGGTTATTCGTGAGGTGTTGACCTATCGAGGGGTGAAGATTCGTCCCTGGATGTTGAAGATTAATGCGATTTTACAAGGATTTATTAGCCTTGTCTTTTTGTCAGGGATAGCTTTTTTGGCTTATTGTAACCTGGAGCAGTTGATGGATATGGATAAGCTGCTCCTGGTCTTTCTTGGTAGTTTACTACTGCTGGTTCCGTTCTTAACAAGATTCTTACACCGTTATTTTGAGGAGCGTTTTCTCTTTTACAAGAAGTGGATACGCTTGTATATCATGGCCCGCTTTCTCAAGGATCATAGTTTTTATATAGAGAAGGTAAAAAAGACAGAAAAGGGGGTAAAAAGAAAAATTGTCTTTCCGAAAGTCTATGTAAAACAGAAGTCTTATGAGTTGTTTATTTCCCTGGAACTCCAGGGAAATAAATTTCAAGAGCAGTTTCTGAATTTGGGTTCAGAGTTTGAAACAGCCTTCTTTATGGATTTTATGGATAAGGTGGACGGGGAAAAGTTTGTTGTCTATCAATTAGCCTATGCTGCCTTTCTCAATCGGATCCATGCTAGCGAGGTCACTTATGATCCCAAAAAAGGAATCAAACTGGCTAAAAATCTATGGTGGAATTTTGTTGAATCCCCCCATTTGCTTGTTGCTGGAGGAACTGGCGGCGGGAAAACAACTTTTATCCGTGCCGTCCTCATTGCCCTGCTCAAAATTGGTGTAGTGGATGCCTGCGATCCCAAGCGGGCTGATTTTGTTCCCTTGGAAAACCTGGAGGTTTTGAAAGGCAGAATCCATTACGATACAGAAAAGATTGTATCGTGTTTTGAAAATGGTGTAGAGATTATGCATAATCGGATGGCTACCATGCGGAAGCTGGCCGCTGAACGGGGAGAAAAAGAATTGGGTTCTTTTGATAAGTATGGGTTAGAGCCTTATTTCATTCTCTGTGATGAATTTAATTCCTTGGTTGCTTCCATGGAGAGCGGAAACTATGTATTAAGGGAGCGCTTTATGGCTGCAGACAAGCAGTTGATTTTACAGGGCCGGCAAGCCGGGGTCTTTCTGATTAAGCTCATGCAAAAACCTAGCGCCCAGGATCTCCCGACTATCATTCGGGACAATATGATGTTCCATATCTCAATCGGAAAACTCAGTGATACTGGGTATCCGATGATGTTCGGGGATGAGAATAAAAACAAACGGTTTAAAAATTATACTCGCCTAGCCGGTAAGCGGGTTTACCGTGGTTATGCGGCCGTTGTCGGTGAGTTGGCCCAGGAGTACTACAGCCCATTGGTCACTAAGGATTTTAATTTCTATGATGTCTATGAAGCCTATCCTAGAATTGCCAATCCTTTCAATCCTTTAGAAAAAAACAAAGAAGGACTCCCAAGTTTGCCAGTTGAGGCTATGGCTCAACAAACAAGCCTAGCTGATTTTGCTAAAGAGAATGATTTGCCTTTGTCTACGGCCAGAAAAATCATGGAACTACTGGTAGAAAACGGCTATGAGGTGGAATCTTCTGCAGGTGCTGCCCTGTCTGACCAGGTCCAGAACTTGTTAGTCCAGATTATGGCGGATAAAGAGTTGACTAATGACACCTATAAGGTCGTTGTCAAGCGGATAGTGGACCGTCAGGAGGAATTAGCGTCCGGTGCTGTGCAGTGAGTGCAGTGCCCGCCTGGGCGGGAAAGCACGGCCGCACGGCTGCACAAGCCGGAGTGGTGAGGCCTGCCCAGGGCAGGCTGAAACCTTCCTACCCCCGTTTGGTAATACGGGGGTAGGGGTAGGTACAAGAAAGTGTGAAAAATAGTGTCAGCTCAAGGAATTTCGCCCTAAATAGCTGATAAAATTAGTAAGAAAGTGAGGACTATGTTTGATTACAAAGAATTGAAACGAATCCGCCGACACCTGGGCTTTTCGCTGAAAGAATTTTCAGCGCTCCTAGATGTAAACTATAACACTTATAAGAAAATCGAGATTGGGGAGCGGGAACTTCCCAAGGTTTCCCAGAAAAAGTTTCAGCGGCTATTTTTCAACCAGCAGAAACTCAAGGGAACCCGGTTAGAAGGAAAGATTGACTATCTGCGGGTTCGATTTAAAACCTTAGATTATAAGACCATTATTGATAAGGTATTGCGCCTGGGGGAAAAACAATTTTCCGAACAAAAAAAGGGCCTTTATTCTTATCATTATAAGATTGAGTTCCAAAATATCAATATTTACTGGTCAGAGAATGATCATCACATGGGAACCTTGGTAGAGTTTTCGGGGGCTGGCTGCCGTCAGTTTGAATACTACCTGCAGACAGAACAAAAGCGAGACTGGAAGGATTTTGTTTGTTCTTGTGTCAGCTTTGCCCAAAAATCTACGGCTTCTCCAGAAGCTGCAGCGGATTTTTTGAAGTTTACCCGCTTGGATATCGCTTTAGATGAGCTATACAATCCAGAGGGCAACTATCCCCTGCCTGATTTAAAAGACCGTTACGATAAAGGCTTGATTGAGACAAAAGCAAAATCATTCCAGTTGGTAGATAAGTCATCTGGAAGCCAGTCTCAAGGCAAGTCTTTTTATTTTGGGTCAAGAAATTCTCCTGTCTTTTTCAACTTTTATGAGAAAGACCTGGAGCAAGCGGGTAAGTTGGATGTGCCTGTGGAGTTTGTCCGTGAGTATTACCAATTTAAAAATCGGTATGAGGTCCGTCTCAATGATGAAGCGGCTAACCAGTTTGTGAAAGAGTGGGCGGAAAGTTATCAATTTGATGTGGCCGGCAGAGCAGTTGGTCTAATCAATGATAAAATCCATGTCTATAAGCAGACCAGAGGCGGCCGGCAGTTGGATTCGGATTGGTATGCCTTGATGGGATCCTATGAGGCTTTTAAGTTCGTCATGTGTCCTGAGCTTTGTGAAATAGGAGTCAAGGAATATCGTTGGATTGAGCGGAGTGTGGCCCGTACCTTAAAAAGGGTCTTGATGTTGGAGGAAATCCGAGGGGTCAAAAAATTATCTCAGATTATCCGGGAGGCGGTGCTTTCAGATGATGATGAGAAACAGTTTCTTTCTCTAATCGAGGAGGAAGGTTATGCGGATTCCTATGAAAACCTAGTAAGAAAGGCGGTCCTATGATTGAGGCTTATTTAAAAGCATACTATGAAGCTTATGGCAATTATACAGGCTTGTTGGTTAATGTGGTCCTGGCGATTCCTAATCGGGAATACTATGAGCCGGAAGTTTCTAGTTTTCAGTATCAGGAAATGCGCCAGGAGCTAAATCTTCTACGTCAGAAGCGTTATTCTTCTGCCTATCTGAATGATCGTGCGGTTGCTCTCAAATTCAAGAACCAAACACGGGCTTACCTGCAGGCGCTGGATGATCTAGCTTTGGAAAAAAAGCAGGAGCTGCTTCTCTCTCTTTTCTCCTATGAGGAATCTGTTCAAGAGTATTTTTTGCGAATAACGATTGATAGGCATAGAATGATTCGTCGGTTGCTCTCAGAACTGAGAGAGTTTCTAAAAGTTTCTGGTTTGGGTCGATTGCAGTTAGACAGAGGGGGGAGTGTATGAAACAAATGACAGTTTGGGCGCTTTTTGACAGTGGCAATGGCAGTTATACAAAAGGTGTTCAGGCTCTAAATGATTCCAAGGAGACAAACATTGATATTTATCCTGTTGGGATAGACATTGAAGGCAAGAATGAGCATTTTATTAGTCTGGATCTTGCGGATTATGGACGGCTTTTCGGAGATAATAAGATGTTTGAAACGCTGGATCAGTTACCTAGGCCTGATTTGATTATTGCCAGTCCACCCTGTGAGAGTTGGTCTAATGCTTCCGCTATGGATCAGGGTAATGCCTGTTGGAAACGAAATGATGTATCAGACAGTCTATTTGCTCCTCAGGTGCAGCCGTCTCCTTTTACTATTCGTTCCAATGATGACTATGAAAAAGCTCCTATCAATTACCGATATGAGCACCAGTTCTTGAAACGAATCAATGGAGAATTGACCGCTTTTAATACGATTGAAATTATTAAGCGTTACAATCCTCTGTTTTGGGTCATTGAAAACCCTGCAGGTGATCGTTTATGGCCGTATATTGAAGATATTATTGGTTTCAAAATTCCATATAAAAATTTAACTAGGTACAACAATTATGACTATCCTTTGCAAAAGAGGACGACATTTGCAAGTAATGTCTATCTTAATCTAAAAAAAGAAATTATTAAGCCAGAAATGACTTTGAAAAATTTCTCCAAGTCTTATAATGAGCGTTCAAATATTCCGCAAAAGTTGGTGGCGGATATTTTTAATGTCATATATAAGGCTTATATTTTTGAATTAAAGAAAAAAGGAGCATAAAGGAAATGGGAAAAGAATTCATTATTAGAAGCCCATCCATAAGATAGTTATTTATGGATAAAATACTAGAAATGAGGTACAAGAATGGCACAAGGAACTTTGGAAAAAGAAATTTTATCATTGACAGCCCAGCTTTCAGAACTATTGATTGCTCACAATTACCGGGAAGCCTATACGATTGCAGGAACGCTTAACAGTAAGTTAAAAGGGGACATGGTGATTGCCCTTCCGATTGATCAGATCCGGGAAATCCAGACTCAACTGCGGATCTACTACAGGCAAAATGAGAAATTAAACACCATTTCTCAAAGCATGTACGGTACTGGCAAGCGACTAGCGGCCCTTGTTTAGGAGTCGGTGACATGGAATTTGCGATTGTGACAAATACGGAGACGGGACAAAGGGGGCGTTTCCCCTTGCCTTTTCAGATTAGCGCTTTGGAAAAAATCGGAGTGACAGAATCTTTCAAAGGCCAACTCTATGTCTTGCCAGAGGAAGATGATACTTTTGGTTACGGTCTGGACGGTTTTTTGGAATTATCTGAGCTAAAAGCCTACTTGGAAGATTACAAAAACCGCCAAAATCCTTATCATTTTGATTATATGATGTTAAGTAGATTACAGACAGACTGTGACTATTTTTTAGGTTATGGCGATCGGTATGAGGGGCATCTTTGGGCTGGTAATGTCCCGGATCAGATTGCGGAAATGAAAAAATTGTGGAAGAAATTTCCAGAGGGTGAAAAGCCTGAATGGTTGACTTGGGAAGAAATTTTACAGTATGAAAGGAGAATGACTGAGGAGGACAAATGATTGCAAATATTCGGGTGCTGACGGATGGCAATAGCCGGTCTTTATGCCAGTTGGATTTGATGAAATTCAGTAAAGAGGCGGTATTGGCCAGAATGGAAGAAAGAGGAATTAAGGAAGATTCCTTTTTCATTTGTGGCTTTTCTGATTGGGAAGTTGATTCAATCATGTCCCTGCAGGAAGCCTATCTTTTAAAAAAAGTGATCCTGGAGTTGTACGACGGGGATGATTTCTTGGTACAACACATGTTAAAACATCATCAATCTCCCAGCTTTATCATGAGCCACTACTACCGCTTTGTTTCTAAAGATGAGACTGCTTTGATGAAGCAGCTCCTGGAGGGGGCTGATATGGATAGCGTAGTGGAATTTTTCTTCCAGGCTTCCAGCTGGGTTAGGGCCATCCAGGCTTATATAGATCAGGGAGTGGTACTTAATACCAGCAAAGGGTTCTATGTATCATGTGAATGAAGAAAGGAGGTAATCATGCCTGTTTACACTATTCATAAGGATTTTTCGAAAGAAGAAAATCCTTACTCAGTTTGGCGTGATGACGGGGAATTGATTGAGGATGACTTATCGTACGGCGAAGCGGTTTATTGGTGCTTCCGGGAACTACAGGAATATGTAGATCAAGCTAGGATTACGAAGCAACAGATGGATGCCGTGATGGGCGACATTGAGGCTTACGATGAGCTTGTTCTTAACCTGGTTCCGGCCTAGCGTTAACTAACTTTCCGTTTTGGCAGACAATTTTAAAAATGTCCGTTTTAGTGGAAAATATATGTAAAGGAGAATAAATTTGAATGTAAAAAAATGGTTTTCTCAACTAAAAAAGGAGGTTGGGAAAGTAAAGTTTCCCAAACCAAACAAAAGCAAGGTAGAGCTGAAGCCCCGGAAAATCAGCCAGAAGGCGGCTAATCGTTTGCTTCTGGGCTTTGTGGCTGGGGTCGTACTCTTATCAACCCTAACCATTGTTTCCAACACCTTTCGTAGTTTGAGGGATGATAAAAACGAGATCCAGGTAACAAACAAAAATTCTCGGACCTATTCTAATCAGGTCAGTCTTTTTATGATGGAATTTTTAAATGTTTACTTCTCAGAAAATAATGCTGAAAATCAAGCCAAACTCAAGGAATACTACGGATCAGGCATTGACATTAAAAACACAGAAAACAACCGAATGGATAGTCAGCTAACAGGCGCTACCTTAGTAGAGGTAACAGATAATTTAGCGACTTATCGGGTCACTTATTCTGTTAAGGCAGGGGAGGAATGGCAATCAAACTATGGCTTGCTTCATATTCCTTATGCCGTTAAGGATAATAAATTCTATGTTTCAGACTTGCCTTATTTCACTAAGGAAAATTCTTATGCGGCCAAAAATGTAAAAGCTGGTATCCACTTGCAGGACCAGCAGGATAGCAAACAAGAGTTTGGTAAAGCCAAAGAGTATGTTCAAGCTTTGTTTACAGCTTATGCCAGCGGTGATAAAACACAGCTAACCCCTTTTTCAAAGGATATTCAGCCCTTGGAAGGGTACAAACTGACCTCTATTGATTATTCTTATTTTATTACGGATAAGGATCATAAAGATAAGCTGGTAGATGTACTGCAAGTTACCTTTACGGACGGTCTGGGACTGTCCCATCAAGAAAACTTTGTGGTCACTTTGAAAGTAGACAAAGAAAATGATACGTTCCGTGTTCAAAGTTTTGAATATGGGATTGCTGAAAAATACCGAAAACAAATGAAGTAAAGGAGAGTAGGTAACGAATGAAAGAAGTTATCCTTTTATTGTTGAAAGACGTAGGGGCTTGGGGTGCCCTTGGAATTGGTGCAGGAGCTGGTATTGTTACATTTTTAACAGATCGGTCCGGCGGAAAGATTTTGAAGTCTATTGGAATTGGTTTGGCCGTCGCTTTTTTCTGCTACCAACCAGAATTGGTGTTGAACAAAGTCTCTGAAATCTTGTCTATACTGGTCAATCTTTTCAAGATTGGTGGGTGAGGCAATGGCATTTGAGAAAAAAGATAAGCGATTATATCACTATCGCTCTGCTTTTGAGCAGCCAACTTGGATTCAAAAATTTTCCGATCGTTTTTCTCTGCCTAACGCAATCAAGCTGTCTACACTTGGCTGGACGGCTTTTTTGTTTTTGGCTTATTATTGGCTGTTTTCAAATTTTGTAACGAAAGTTATTCCAATTCCTATGCCGTTTTGGATTGGGGTTGGGACACCTATCATTTGGAGTTCAGGGATTGTCCTATCTGATTTTACGATTGAGCAGCAGAAAATCAGTCGTTTTATCCGTGATTATCTAAAATTTTATCGGGTTTATGGCCGAAAACGTAAGCTGAAATATCTGAATGATGGTATTTTGTATTACAAACCAGATTATATCTTAAAGAAAGAGGGGAAATTGAGTGAAACTAACGAATGAAATTGTAGATATTGTTGATAACCTGATGTTAAAAAAAGATGGCAGTGTCTTTGCCTTGTATGAGGTCAATCCCCAAGACATTAATCCCGTAGACTTTACCAAAAAGGAAAAATTTAAGGCATCTGTTGAAGCCTGGCTAACTAATATTAAAAACTATGGCGATGTGGATATTGTCATGCTTCCTTTTCAAAAAGACCTACTGAAAAAATTTCAGAAGCTTTCTCAAAACTTTGCGACCGATACAGAAGATATGGCCTATTCAGTCCTTGAAAAGTCCTATGATTATTTGTTGTCATCTAAAGAATTGTGTGACTATCATTACTTTATCAGTATTCCTCTGAAATCTTTTACTATTTCCGTGGATCTAAAAGAAGTAATCCAGGATTCTATCAATACAGCTTCTGATTTTCTGGTAGAGAGTTTGGGGCTTCAAAAAAGCATAATGGAAGGGTGGGAATTAAAGTACGAAAAACAACGGGCAGAACTGGAAAAAGATTTGTCCCTGCTCGATTATCGCCGGCTGTCAACTCGAGAGACGATTTTTGTTAATCGCTATTCATATTTACATTCTTTGAATGTTGATAAAGAATATGAAGTGAATTTGGTTGAAAACTGGATTGATAACTTGGGAGACAAGAATATTGATTACAAGCGTATTAATGTTCTGGAGTTCCAAAATGAAGAAGGCTCTCAATATGTAGCCTTTCTTCCAGTGGCTTATAAGCCAGAAAATGCCTCCTACCTGCATTTTATCGAAAAAGTGCAGTCATTAGGGTTTCCGGTAGAAGTTTGGACCAAGGCTAAGTTTGCCAAGGTCAAGGGGCTGCCCTTTAACAATATCCGGACCAAGGCCCGTAATGTTCGCTTGAAATTGAAAGGGGCTCAGACAGAGTCTGCAGAAGCAGATAGTGTACAGAAAAATTCTGTTGGTCAGAGTAAATATCTAGTAGAGGATATTGAATCCAAAATTGAAGATGGTATTCCTATTCTCAATTACCTGCAGACTTTGGTCGTTTTTGATAGTGATTTGAGGGTTTTAAAGCAGAAAATTAACTTGCTGATGGAAGAAATGAAAAGTGGCAAAATCAAACTCTCTCGGGCCACTCCTTACCAGTTATATCTGTTTGCCAAAAATCGCTTTGGGGAACTGCTTCAGTCCGAGGATAAAAACTTTATCCAAATTGATGAAGTCGGAGCTTTAGCAGAAGACTTGTTTTTTGTCACTCAAAAAGTTGGTCAAGATACTGGCTTTTACTTTGGGATGATTGACAGTCAGCTGAGCTCTTGGCATGGTCGATATGAAGAGGCTATAGCCGCTTCTGACAAACCGGTCTTTGTCAATATTCTGGAGGCGAATGAAAAGGTAGAAGGTAAGAGTACCGATAATCCGCATATCTCTGTTACAGGCGATACCGGTCAGGGAAAAACTTTTGCCATTTCCTACATTTTCTACTATGCTAGTTTGCTGAACTGCCAAACACTCTACATTGATCCGAAAATGGAAAAGCGCTACTGGTATAACAAACTTTTGAAGGAGCTGGAAGAAAAGAATATCTATCCAGAAATTCAGGATTATATCCGGAGCATCCACTTTGTGACTTTGGATTATACAAAACCTGAAAATCATGGGGTGCTGGATCCGCTGGTTTTTTTAAGCGGGGAGCAGGCAAAGGACCTGATTCTTTCCATGGTCAACGAATTCATGCCTCTGGATGGTAAGGATAAATTTGAGACTGAACTTTCTAAGATGATTCGGGTCTTTGCGGCCAAACGGGCCAAAGGTGAAAAAGTAGGAACCTTGTCCGTCATTCAAGAGCTGATGCAATCTGATGTTGAGAAAGTCCGAGAGTCAGCTGAAAATCTATTGGAAAAAGTGACTGCTTCTGTATTGAGTTTGGTCTTTTCAGACGGTACCAATTCAGCCGTTGACCTGACTGCTCGCAATACGATTCTGGAAATTGCGCATTTGGACCTACCAGCAGATGAACACTCAGAATTGACCTTACAAAATAGAAAAGCTATGGCGGTGCTCTATGCTCTGGGTGATTTTTGTATCAAATTTGGTGAACGAGACTACGGACAGAAAACTGTAATTGGTCAAGATGAAGCCTGGGTATTGAGTATTACAGCTTATGGACGGGGCCTCCAGGACCGGATTAAACGGGTTGGCCGCTCTCAAAATAATTTCTATGTTTTTACTTCCCAACTGCCAGAGGATTCCAATCGAGCAGATGGAGAAGCAACATCATTTGGAACTTATCTTTGTTTCCATAATGATACTCCTGGATCTGCTGAAAAGGTTCTCTCTCGTCTTAAAGTGGAAGTGACAGAAGATAGTAAGGCCTGGTTTGATAATTTGACCAAGGCCCAATGTCTCATGAAAGATACGCATGGTCGGGTAGAACGGATTACCGTTGATGGTCTATTCTTCCCAGAAGTTAGCGAACTTTTCAGAACTGTTCGCAATCAAGAAAATCAAAAAGAGGAGGTAGCTTAATGAACAAGAAACGGATGAAATGGATTTTCTTCATTCTTATCTTGACTTGTTTTCCCGTAGTTCTTGTATATGCTAACGGTGCTCCGATGCCTGGTGCTAATGGTTATAACACCGATTCACCAGCTCCCAGTACAAATACAGGCGCTCCTCAGCCAGGAGCTAATGGATATAATCCTAATTCAAATAACAATATTGTCCCTAAGCAATCTTATAGCTATTCTCCTCCTAATGTTCAAGAGGCAAAAGCTAGAGAGGCACAACAACAGAAAAACAAGCAGGATAAGAAGAAAAAAGACGAAAAAAAAATCGAAAAAGATGACGATTACCAATCTATTCAACAGAAAGCTGAAAATGTTGATAAAATCCTCAAGAACAAAAATGCTTCTACCAAGGATATTAAAAAAGCTGGGAAAGATATAGAAGATATTAATAAGTATATTGAACAGAACAAGGATAAGGAAGATGCTTCTCAAATTCAGGAGCTGAAAACAACTCAAAACAACTACAATGAACAAGTGGGAAGTAAGCTAGATGATGCCAAAGCACGGGAGGAAGCTCAGGAATACCTGAACAATGCTAGAGAAACGGTCAATCCAGCAGATATGTCTAAGCTGACTTCTTACATTTATGTAGAAGGTGGCTTCTTTAATTCTGATGATCTTTTTCCTAAAGCCGTCAATGCCATTGCTCAAGGAATCTTTTTCCTGGTCAAAGCAATCTATTGCTTAGTTATCATCATTTTGGAACAGGTTTTTACAGCGAACACTTATAAAGAGTTAGATAAGGTTGTCGGCTTCTCAGCTAACTTTTTCAATACTTTCATGACGGACTACAAATATCTGGTTTATGGATTGGCTCTTTTTGGTGGCTTGACAGAATTTTTCAAAACTCGCCGTTTTCCTATTTGGTCTTTCCGCTTTCTTTTGGTCTGGTTTGTGGCTGCATTACTTTATCAGCCAGCCTCTTTTCAGCCCAATTATGGTGATTCCCAAGTACCTGCAAGTTATAATCTTTCAGTCCTAGTTAAAATGGCAGACGGACTGGGACAAGATATGACTTCTACTGCTATTAAAGGGTTTGATGCTATTGATGCAGATAATGCAACCTTGTCTAGTCAAAATGGCAAGAATAATATTGATTCTGTTAAGAATGCAATTTTCGACAAATTGGTTTATGAGCCGTTTTTAGCCCTTAATTTTAATACAACGGATAAAAATGTTGTAACAGAAGATAAAATTAAAGAGTTATTTGTAACAAAAGGTGATCCAAAGGATGTTGAAACATTTGCTAAAAAAAATGAAAAAATTGAACAAGTTTCCTTTGGTTCGGTTGGTGTCAAGATTTTCACAGCCTTTGCGGCCTTTATAAAAGCGCTGGTTATTGGCTTTGCTTTAATTGTCATTGGGTTAATCTCAATTGTCTTTAAATATCTTGCTTTACTGATGATTGTTTGTTCGGTTATTTTGCTCTTTATTGCTATGATTCCAGGTTTTGAACAAGTTCTTGGCAACGCAAGTAAGAAACTGATGCAGTTTGCCTTATTAGGCGGTCTTGGTCTCTTCTTTGTGCGAGCTTTTCTGTATGTCAATGGCTTGGTCGAAGGTGCCGCTGGCGGTATGAACGATATTTATTTTTGGTCTGCTATTATTCAAGGGCTGATTTGGATTGTTCTCTATCGTTGCCGTCACCTGTTGGGCGGTCTCTTTGTCAAGGGAACCATTTCTGCTCAGGAGTTGGCTCAGAAAGCTCAGTTTAACTTTGATCGCTTTTCTATGCCAAAACTTTCTACAGCTACAGAAAGCTATGGACCTAGTCAAACTGTTCGACCGGCTAACTTTTCCTCTGATACTATTCCTGTGGCATCTCCTCAGGCAAGTTTTAAAAAGTCCTTGGGTACCTTGTTTAGAGCCGGTAAAAATGCAACAGTACAAGCCTATGACCGCTTAAGATATGGCGAGGAAGACACATTGGATAAGCAACTGTCTCAACAACGGAGGGCAGATTTCAAGCGTCAGTTGCAAGATCGAGCAGAAGGCTTACAGGACTTGTTTGCAGCTGCAAAAGGTGAGTCTCTCAGAGCTAAGGTCCATGACTTGGCTGGCGATACAGATACACCTGTCCAGTTAGCTCATCAAGAGCGGCAATACCGTAGACAAGAGCGCTTGGAGCGTACAGAGAAGCGGCGACAAGATTCTATCAATTTTGACCGTTTCCGAGATGAAAGGCGTAGAAATATGGAACCAGGATTTAAGAATGATTGGAAAGAGCGTTTGTCAGCACCGAAGTTGAAACGAGAATGGCAAAAGCAGCAACACCAAAATAATCCAGCGGATGAATTATTTGAGAAAGGGGTAAAATGAAAGCAATTAAGCGAGGACTAATCGGGTTAGGGACTGTTTCAGTTCTTTTCTTTACTCTTGTTTTTCTGGTGATTGGCAGTGGTTCAGTTGATTCTCAAACTTATTCGGCTACTTCTGGAGGGATTTCTGTTTCTGCCCAAGAGTTTGCCCAGAAATTTACAGAGAAGACGGGCCGTCAGTTGAGTGAAGAAAATGCACAGACTGCTTTAGATTTTGGAGCCCGGCTAATGAACCAGCACCACTTCACCTTACAGGGGACAAGTGGCAGTCTGGCTGTAGCTTATCGGGAATGCGGCTTTGATCATACAGCCGTTAATCCTAGTGGTGGTGTCGCCGGTTTCTATCAGTGGTCTGGGTGGTCCAGTACCATTAATGGTGATCGCTGGGCCCAAGCCAAAGAAAAAAAGCTAGATAAGCAAATCCAAATAGACCTGATGAGTGCTGAATTAGAGGGGCCTTATGCCCAAGTGGTCGAAAAGGTTGGACCTAGCACAGATCCTAAGCAAGCAGCCCGAGATTGGTCGCAATATTATGAGGGAGTAGCAATCAGTGATTCTCAGACCAAAGTCAGTGATATTGAACAATGGGCGGAGGTTATCTATGATATTTTAAAGGATGCCCAAGCAACCTTTAATCAGGAAAATAATACAGGTTCTAGCTCGGTAGCTGTACCAGAGGGCTGGGGGAATATCAGCCAGTATGACGGTCATGCTTATGATGGTAGTGGCTCTTATCCAGCAGGCCAGTGTACATGGTACGTGTTTAATAGGGCAAAACAGCTCGGTATCCAGTTTGATTCTTTCATGGGAAATGGCGGTCAGTGGTGGCAAAAAGCTGGTTATAAATCTAGTCATACGCCTAAGAAGCATACTGCTGTCTCGTTTGTCCAGGGGCAGGCTGGCTCTGATCCTACTTATGGCCACGTGGCATTTTGTGAGGAGGTTAGGTCTGACGGTTCAGTCTTGATTTCTGAAATGAATGTTGTTGGGGTGCCAGCTATGACAGTGGGCTACAGGGTTTTCGATGCCAATACGGCTAAGCAGTTTTGGTATGTGGATGGACATTAAAAATGGAAATGGAGAAATAAAATGAAAACATTAACTAAAGAAAAAGCGGAATCTCTTGGAATTTCTAAATATGTGAAGCGTCCGATTCCAGCTTATGCTATTCAGATTGTTCCTGAAAACAAAGAATGGCTGGAACAGGAGGAGCGATTAGACCTTGATAACTTGACTGTTCAGACCCTTGAAGGTCAATTCAATTTTGGGATTGGTGATTATCTCATCATTGGAAATGACAATGAAGTCTGGACTGTCAAGGAAAAGATTTTTGAAGCAACATATGAGCAAGTCTAAGAAATAGGCTTGCTTATTGTTTTGTGAAAGGTGAGACAAACTATGAATAAATTGATTGTTAATTTAGAAAATATTACTATTGCTCTTCCAGAAGATAAAGTCATTATTGAAAAGGGAGAGTATGAGGAGCTGAAAAAGAATGCTAACAAAGGAAAATATATGACTATGAATGAGCTTTTGGAGCTGCTTTCAGTTAGTCGTCCTTGGTTAATTGAACATATCCTTTATCGGCCATCGATTAAGCAGGAAATTGATATTGAACAAAATCCCAAAGGTTTTGTTAAGTATCCAAGCGCTCAGGGTGGGAAATATTTATTTTTAGCTTCAAAAACAAAGGAATACTTTGAAAAGAATTTTCGGGAAATTCTTATTGGAGCATGATATAATAGTCGGGACAAAGTCTTGATTATCGCTTTTTTAGGAAGGGGTAAATATGGCTATATCATATAGACAGCGAGGTAAGAAGAAATTATGGGACTATAGGGTCTTTGACAGTAAAAAGAAAGTGATTGCATCTAATTCTGGTTTTCGGACAAAGAAAGAAGCTCAGATTGAAGCTCTTGCTTTTGAGATGAAAGTAAAAAATGGAGTAGTCGTTGATAGAGAAGTTACTCTGTATCAGTTATGGGAGCGTTGGTTTGAATTACAGATTCTACCTTTAGGAAAATCAGAATCTGCTTTAAACAAACATAGATTCCGTGGGAAGATTATACAGAAGTATTTCCAGGATAAGCCGGTATGTGATATTCGATCAAGTGAATACCAGGAAATTATAAATGTTTATGCTAGAACAAATAGTCGGGATAATGTTAGCCGTTTAAACTCTGAAATTAAGAAAGTCATTATTTTTGCAAAAAGGGATAAGATTAATATTCATGATTTTGCTGAAGGAGTTATATTGTCTGGGCGACCTTCTCCTAAAGGGAAGAAAGATAGGTATATCCATAGTCTAAAAGATTATGCACGTTTAGCAGTTTATCTTGAAGAACACTTGGATTATAGAAAATCTGTAGTTCCTTTCCAGCTATATGTGCAACTAAAGACAGGTTTGCGAGCTGGTGAGGTTTCGGGATTGAGTTGGGATTGTGTTCTCTGGGAGCGTCAAGGTATCCGTACCTATCGTCGTTATGATACAGTAAGAAGACGATGGACAAAGCCTAAAACTGAGGACTCTATCCGATTTATTCCAGTTGACTTTAAAGTTATAGAAATCCTTAGAAATTTGAAAAATATCCAAGAAGAATTATTGCCATTCTATGGACTAGAGAATACAGACAATGTAGTTTTTTTTGATTTATTCAATGGTATAAGTAGCAATAATACGGTGAATAAATGGCTTAAAAATATACTCCAGGAGTTGAATATTAAACCATTAAATATGACAAGTACAGGGTTAAGGCATAGTTATTGCAGCTCTCTTTTAGCAATGGGGATTGATATTTGGGCTGTTTCAAAGCTTATGGGTCATAAGGATATAACTGAAATAACAGAAACTTATGGACATTTAATCAAAGAAAAAGCAGATGAAGAGAATAATAAAGTGAGAAATCTATTGTCTCAGCTAAATGAAAAACTGCAAAGTTGACCAAAAGTTGACCAAAAATAAAAGAAACGCTGATAAAACAACGTTTCTAAAACTTAAGCTATACCGGCGGCCGGGGTCGAACCGGCACGTCCTTGCGGACACTGGATTTTGAGTCCAGCGCGTCTGCCAATTCCGCCACGCCGGCAAAGTAACTGGGGTAGCTGGATTCGAACCAACGCATGAGGGAGTCAAAGTCCCTTGCCTTACCGCTTGGCGATACCCCAATAATCAAAAGAAATAGGCGAGTGATGGGGATCGAACCCACGCATGCCAGAGCCACAATCTGGTGTGTTAACCACTTCACCACACCCGCCATATTCCAAAAACACGGGCAGTAGGAATTGAACCCACACTGAAGGTTTTGGAGACCTTAGTTCTACCTTTAAACTATGCCCGTAAAGGATGGAAGGGGAGGGATTCGAACCCCCGAACCCGAAGGAGCGGATTTACAGTCCGCCGCGTTTAGCCTCTTCGCTACCCTTCCTAAATTATCAATAAAATGGCGCGAGACGGAATCGAACCGCCGACACATGGAGCTTCAATCCATTGCTCTACCAACTGAGCTACCGAGCCAAAATTGCGGGAGCAGGATTTGAACCTACGACCTTCGGGTTATGAGC
>NZ_JBZYCU010000032.1:0-22615 GCF_058933875.1 Streptococcus sp. STC1396
TGAACAAGACGGTTGACGGCGTAACCACTAAGGTTGCGGAACAAGAAGTAACCAAGGATAACTGGACTTATGAGTTCAAAAACCTGCCGAAATACGAAGGCGGTAAGGAAATCACTTACTCCATCGACGAAGAAGCTGTTGAGGGCTACAACAAAGATATCGATGGTTATAACCTGAAGAATAGCTATAACCCAGCAACTGTCTCCGTTGAAGGAACGAAGACGTGGGATGATGGCAACAACCAAGACGGCAAACGCCCAGATAAGATCAAGGTTCTCTTGAACAAGACGGTTGACGGCGTAACCACTAAGGTTGCGGAACAAGAAGTAACCAAGGATAACTGGACTTATGAGTTCAAAAACCTGCCGAAATACGAAGGCGGTAAGGAAATCACTTACTCCATCGATGAAGAGCCTGTTGAGGGCTACAAAAAAGATATCGACGGCTACAATCTGAAGAATAGCTACAAACCAGCCAAAATAGAGGTTTCTGTGCGCAAGGTTTGGGACGATAGCGACAATCAAGACGGCAAGCGTCCCGCTTCTATCACCGTTAAACTCCTCGCAGATGGCAAGGATACTGGGAAAACACTTGAGTTGTCAGAAGCGACTGGCTGGGCTGGCAGCTTTACGGAACTTGATGCTCAAAAAGGTGGCAAGGCGATTGATTACAAGGTTGTAGAGGCAACTTCAATCACCGGTTACACAACTGAAGTAACCGGAGATGCAGCCACTGGCTTTACGATTACCAATCGCTATAGCCCAGAAACAGTTGATATCAAAGCCACTAAAAACTGGGATGATGCGAATAACCAAGACGGGAAACGTCCAACGAAGATTACAATTAATCTCTTAGCCGATGGTGAGAAGGTTGATTCTAAAGACGTTCAAGCTTCAGCAGATGGCACTTGGACAGCAGAATTCAAGGGCAAGGCCAAGTACAAGAATGGGAAAGAAATCAAGTATACGGTGACGGAAGAAACCGTTGCAGAGTATGAAACAACCATTAACGATTTCAATATCATTAATAAGTACCTGCCAAAAGCTATTGAATACAAGGTAACCAAGGTATGGAAGGATGCCAACAACCAAGATGGCAAACGCCCAGACTCTGTCACAGTACAACTTTACAAATCAGTGAATGGTTCAGAACCAACAGCAGTTGCAGGTCAGACATTAACCTTAACGGCCGCAGGTGCAACCGATGCGAATACATGGGTTGCCTCCTTCACAAACTTGCCGCAATTTGAAAATGGACAAGAAATTGTTTACTCTGTGAAAGAAGTCAATGTCCCAGAAGGTTATGAAGCTTCTGTCTCTGGCCAAGTCGTAACCAATAGCCATGATCCAGAAACAATTGTCATTTCAGGAACCAAGGTTTGGGATGATAATGAGAACCAAGATGGCAAACGGACCACTTCTGTGAAAATTCAAGTTCTGCACGACGGTCAGGTCGTAGATGAAATAGAAGTTTCAGCAGCGACTGGCTGGGCCTTTGAATCAAAAGCCTTGCCTAAGTACAAGGATGGGAAGGAAATTGCTTATGAAGTCAAGGAAGTAGCAGTTGCTTCATATGAAACTGAAATTAGCAAGACCAAGGATGGCAAATACACTGTTACCAACAAGCTGACTCCAGAGAAGATTACAGTAGGCGGTCAAAAGACTTGGAACGATGCCGACAACCGAGATGGCAAACGTCCAGACTCCATTACTGTGAAGCTCTTAGCCAATGGCAAAGCGACTGGTAAAACAGCCACAGCGAGCGAAGCGACTGGCTGGAAGTATGAGTTTACAAAACTGGATCGCTATGAAGGTGGTAAAGAGATCACTTATACTGTCGAAGAAGTCGCTGTTCCAGAAGGTTATAAATCAGTACCAAATGGGATGAATGTAACTAACAATTACGAACCGAAAGTGACTCATGTTCAAGGAACGAAGACTTGGGACGATGCCAACAACCAAGATGGTATTCGTCCAAGCTCTATCCAAGTGAAACTGCTTGCGGATGGTAAGGATACCGGACTGATCGCTACAGCGAGTGAAGCAACCGGTTGGAAGTATCGTTTTGAAGGACTGCCTAAAAACCAGAACGGTAAAGAAATTAAATATACAGTCCAAGAAGTGAACGTTCCGAAAGGTTATACATCAACAGTGGATGGTTACAATATTACCAATGTTCACACTCCGGAAGTACCACCAACGACCCCTCCAACAACTCCTCCATCAAAACCGGAAGAGCCACAGACACCAGGAAAACCGAAGAAGAAAAACATCTTACCTTCTACTGGTACCGTTGAGAATTTCTTCCTCTGCCTGTTAGGACTTGGCACACTGGGCGGAGCCCTTTACCTAGGTAAGAAGAAAGCTTAGACCTGATAAGAGTTCACACAAGCAAGCGCTCAGAATCAGAACTTAAGCAGCTCTAAAAAAAGCGAACCACATCAAGGGATTGCTTCCAGCTAGATGTGGTTCGCTTTTTAAATTTTAGAGAGTTCTCTCAATAGATTTTTGTTATAAAATGTTTTTCGGATTTGATCCTCTCTAACAGGTCATCCAGATTGGTGAAGGCTAAGGATGGAGGAAAGACGGTTTTCATTCTCTGGAAGCTTTTGAGTTCAAAGTTAAGCTGAGGGTTCTCCTAGTTGATTTGAAACAGTATTAGAAAGAGAATGGCTAAAACCTGCTATTTTTAGTGTGGCCGATTTTTAGATTGTTTATCCATGCAAGATGCTCTAAATTTTCCCTAAAGTGTCATGTTTTATATTCACTTTGCACTTGAGGCTTTGATTGAGGCAGAATAATGATGTTTACCCAAAACACTCTATTTTTCTTCTATACTAGTTTTAACGAAAAAATAGGAGTTGTTATGAAAATTCAAGAAATTTATTTGAAGTACAAAGGTTATTATGCTGAAATTGAGGCTGAATATTCTCATTGTAAAAAGACGAGTATAGAGTGGGAAACACTGCATCTGCGCTATCTGATTTATTATCTGGTTCGGTACAATATTGGCAAGATGCAGTTTTTCAATCCCTATCATTATCGGACGGCTTACCGCTTGTATCTTGAGCGGTTGGTTGTAAGCTAGTAGAGAAATAAGAAAGACGATTTCCCATTATGAAATCGTCTTTTGGTCTACGGATCAGTCTATTTTTCGTCCTTTACATAAAAAATTGAGCTTTAAAAGGAGGCAAGGCTAATTGATTGCATGGAGTGTTCGCTTTGGAGACTCGGCAATCAGGCAAGTTATCCATTTCTAGACTTACTTCTGTACTGTCTGATTTCTGCTTCAAAACTCTCTGACGGTGCTTCCACGCTGATGGTTTCCAGTGTGAACGGATGGGTGAATGTCAGACGATGGGCATGGAGCATGAGGCGGCCTTGAGGTTGGGGGTGGTAGAGGGGGTCACCAATGATGGGATGGTCGTGATGAGCGAGATGGACACGGATTTGGTGAGTACGTCCTGTTTTCAATTGGCATTTGACCAGAGTCGTGTTTCCAAACTCCTTGAGTCGGGTCACATGAGTCTCAGCGTAGAGGCCCTTTTTCGGGTCGACGAGGCGTTTCCGTCGGTCATGGCGATCTCGGCCGATTTTATCTTTGTATATGATAGTCTTATTAGGAAATTTCCCTTGGGCAAGGGCCCAATATTCGCGGGCAATGTCTTTGTTTTCCAAGAGGCGATTGAGAATAGGGAGGACAAAGGGATTTTTGGCAAAAAGGATAGCACCGCTGGTTTCTTTATCCAGACGGTGAACGACATAGCAGGTCTGGCCGACATAGCTTGACACATGATTGAGCAGAGCTATTTCTGTCGGCTCATTGGCATGGCTTTTCATGCCGTTAGGCTTATTGACAATGATGAGATGTTCGTCTTGATAGAGCTCTTCGACCAGACTAGGCTGACCAGCAGGGAGTTCTTTTTCTGGATAGTCGTCTTTGTCAAAGGTAAGTTGAATGCTGTCGTCAGGCTTGACCAAAGTCTGCCAGTGGATAGACTCACCGTTGACCAAGACGTGTTTCTTGATTCGGAGAAAGTGACGGATTTTGCGAGGGATGAGCAGCTGCTCTTCTAGCAGTTCTTTGACGGTCATCTGAGATAGACTTGAGGGGATGGTAATGGTAAATTTCATGTTTTCATTGTAGCAAAAACTAGCCCATTTGGAAATGCTTAGCTGGAAAAAGGAAAGAAGCTCTGCTATTTCCTTAAAGAAAGCTAAAAAGAATAGAAAGCAGCGGACTCGTGCCTTGTGTCTACATGGATAAGGTGATAAAATATGTTTTATGAAGAAATTAAATGATGTATTTGAAAAACTAGTCAATTTTTTTAAAACGGATCAGCCTCAGAAGAAGGTTGCTGAAGAGTTGGGAGGTGAGGCTCTTGAGCCTAGCTACAGCCGATCTGGCAAGAGCCGCAAAAAGCCTCTTTCTCAGCATCCCTTCCGCCGTTTTTGGCGCAGATTTCACCTGACCAAGATATTCCTGATTTTCGGTTTGACCTTTGGTCTGGTGGTCGGTGGCTATCTTTTTTATGTAGCCAAGACGACTAATGTCAAAGACTTGCAGAATGCTCTTAAAGCCACGACTTTGATCTATGATAAGGATGGAAATGAAGCGGGCAGCTTGTCTGGGCAAAAGGGCACCTATGTCGAATTGGAGGCAATCAGTCAGGACTTACAGAATGCCGTGATTGCGACAGAAGACCGCTCTTTTTATAAGAATGGCGGGATCAACTACAGTCGCTTCTTTCTAGCCATTTTGACTGCGGGGCGATCTGGTGGTGGTTCGACCATCACGCAGCAGTTGGCTAAAAATGCCTATCTTTCTCAAGATCAGACCATTGAGCGTAAGGCCAAGGAATTTTTCCTAGCTTTGGAGATTAACAAAAAATACAGCAAACAGGAAATCCTGACCATGTATCTCAATAACTCTTATTTTGGAAATGGGGTTTGGGGCGTGGAAGATGCCAGCAAGAAATATTTTGGTGTATCTGCCAGTCAGCTCAGTCTAGATCAGTCGGCGGTTCTAGCTGGCATGCTCAAAGGACCAGAGATATATAATCCCCTGTATTCGATTGAGAATGCGACCAACCGTCGTGACACCGTTCTTCAAAATATGGTGGCGGCAGGATACATTGATCAGGCAACGGCGGATCAGGCTGCGACGGTTGGCATTGGAGGCCAGCTAGTCGATGCCTATGAGGGCAAGTCAGAAGACTATCGTTACCCATCTTATTTTGATGCAGTTATCAATGAGGCAGTCAATGACTACGGTCTGACTGAGGAAGAAATCGTCAACAACGGCTATCGGATTTACACCGAATTGGACCAAAATTATCAAGCCAGTATGCAGGTCATCTATAGCAATGTTGATCTCTTCCCGCTGGCTGAGGACGGAACGAGGGCTGAGTCAGGAAGCGTAGCACTGGATCCCAAGACGGGTGGCGTTCGGGCTTTAGTCGGCCGTGTCAACAGTGCTGAAGGCTCTGCCTTTCGAACTTTCAACTATGCGACTCAGTCTTCTCGCAGTCCAGGCTCTACCATCAAGCCTTTGGTAGCCTACAGCCCAGCGATAGCAGCAGGCTGGTCAACGGATAAGGAGCTAGACAATAGTCGGACAGTTTTTGGAGATTATACGGTCAATAACTATGGCAATATCCAAAGTTCACCGACGGTTCCGATGTATCAAGCCTTGGCTGAATCTCTTAATATTCCAGCTGTATCAACAGTGGATGAATTAGGTGTGAGCAAGGCCTTTGAATACGGCAAAAAGTTTGGCCTTAATATGGACAAGGTGGAACAAAATCTAGGCGTAGCTCTGGGAAGCGGCGTGACGACCAATCCACTTCAGATGGCTCAGGCCTACTCAGCCTTTGCGAATGATGGAGTCATGAATGATGCCCACCTCATCACCAAGATAGAAAATGCCAGCGGTCAGGTTGTTAAAACGCACCGGCAGACTTCTACCCGTGTCCTTAATCGCTCGACCGCAGAAAAGATGACCAGCATGATGCTGGGAACTTTCTCAAACGGAACGGGGATCTATGCAGCTCCTTATGGCTATACGATGGCTGGAAAGACAGGAACGACAGAGACTGACTTTAATCCGGATCTGTCAGGAGACCAGTGGGTTATCGGCTATACACCAGACCTAGTTATCAGCCAATGGCTGGGCTTCCCTAAGACGGATGAAACTCACTATCTGACTGGGACGAGTGCCAATGAAGCTTCGGCTATTTTCCGCAATGTGGCTAACAGTATCCTGCCTTATACGGAAGGAACATCTTTCTCTGGTGAGAAAAATGCTTACGCTGAAAACGGCATTTCCCCAGTCGATACCTACGGTACTGGCGAAACGAATACGACTAGCGAAAATAAAGACTTCCTAAAAGAAGTCCAAGAGCGGGCACAAAACCTAGTAGATGATGCCAAGAAAGCTATTGATGAGTCTGGTATTTCTGAAAAAGCCAAGAATCTCTGGGATACTATTACCGGCTGGTTCCAATAATCTTTCAAACAGCTTGTCAAAGAATCAGAAAACTGCTATAATAAGAAAGATGGAGGCGTTATGGCATTAAAAAAAGCGAGTCTAGCGTGTACAGTTTGTGGGTCGCGAAACTACTCAATCAAACTCAGTAGCACTCCAAAACCTACGCGTCTAGAAGTAAATAAATATTGTAAACACTGCAGTAAATACACCCTGCACAAAGAAACCAGATAGGAGACAGTTGTGAGATTCATTAAAGATGTTTTTGGATTATTGAGAGGTACAACTTGGCCTACCCGTAAAGAAAGATGGACTGATTTCCTTTCCGTAATGGAATACACAGCATTCTTTGTTGTGTTAATCTACATTTTTGATAAGGTAGTGGCTAGCGGTCTCTTCCGCATAATCAACATGTTTTCATAAGAAAGATAGAGCTGCTTTGGCGGCTCTATTTGTCTGTAAAATTTTTTTCAAAATGCTTTGTAATTTTGGATTTTATGGTATAATAGGGCTAGAAATATGAAGCGAGGCCCTCAGGCTTTTTTATTTAGGAAAGGACAAGACATGGACAGTTTTGACAAAGGCTGGTTTGTACTGCAAACCTACTCAGGCTATGAAAATAAAGTAAAGGAAAACCTCTTGCAGCGGGCTCAGACTTACAATATGCTGGAAAATATCCTGCGTGTGGAAATTCCGACCCAGACCGTACAGGTCGAAAAGAACGGCAAGACCAAAGAAGTGGAAGAAAATCGCTTCCCGGGCTATGTGCTGGTTGAGATGGTCATGACAGACGAAGCCTGGTTTGTCGTGCGGAATACGCCGAACGTAACTGGATTTGTGGGTTCACACGGAAACCGCTCTAAACCAACGCCGCTCTTGGAGGAAGAAATTCGCAATATCCTCATCTCCATGGGGCAAACGGTTCAAGAATTTGATTTGGATGTCAAGGTGGGCGACACCGTCCGTATTATTGATGGTGCCTTCACTGACTATACAGGAAAAATTACAGAGATTGATAACAATAAAGTCAAGATGATTATTTCCATGTTTGGCAATGACACGGTTGCAGAAGTCAACCTCAGTCAAATTGCAGAGCTATAATTTCTTGAAAAGCCTAAAAAAGAGAGTCGGAAATATTTTTCCGCTCTTTTTGTGTGCAATTTTACATTGATCCCACCATCTAGAACTTAAATAAGATAAATATAGTTTCAATAACAATAGCTTATGGCTAGGAAAGCGGATACAGAATTCGTTCAAAATGTTATAATAAGTCGTGATATAGCAAAGAAGATGTTTAAGGAGGGTTTATGAAAACCATTTTTGAAAATCAAGAAATAACATTTAGTGGCCCAGATGGCCATACTTTAATTGTTAAAAATGAGGGTTTGTCCTATCAAGATGGGAAACATAAAAATCTTGATATTTCATTTGATAAAGTTTCCACTATCTTATCACTTCGTTACTGTAATTCTAATTCAAGTTATAATCTCATTTTTCGAGATAAGAACGGAAAGAATATGGCTGAATTTGATACGGATACCACCATTCGCAATAATATCCACAATATATTTGAAACGAAGTCAATACTGTTAGCCTTTGCAGCAAGCAAACTTACCAAAGATTTCCCAAATAATCTGAGGACTCTTGATATAACATTGGCTTTTAGTCTGAAAGAAAAAGAAATTCGTATTGCTAATGGCGTCATCTATGGCTCAAAGAATACAATCAATATTGAGGACATTCGCAGAGTACAGTGCGTGACAAATGGGACGATTTCCAATCTTGCTCTGTATAGAAATGATAAAAAGAAATTTTGGGACATTCCTGATATGAAACTCCCTTGTAACGAAGTAACCTTGCCTTTGCTTGAATCGATTGTTACTCAAAACACGGGGAAAGGGATAGATTTCACTCGGGGAAATGGTTTCGATCAAAAAACTTCTGAGTTTATGATTATTCGTTATATGGATTCCAGCTTTTTTATCAACAGTGACGGAACTCTAGCTAAAGAATGGCAAAAACAAGTTTACGATAGAATTCTTTTATACCAATATGATCTAGCAGATTTATTAAAACAGCTACCGTAAGTTCAGGTCATAACTTTGGTATGTGAGTTGGCTTGTGGAGGAAGAAAAAGGAGACAAGTAACCTTCGGTTAGCTATTACAGTAAGCAATCTGTACAGAATTGAAAGTAAAATAGTAAAATCCTTCTGAATTGCTCAGAAGGACTGTTTGTCCACCAACTTTATCCTATTTGCCCTAGTTCTAGTATAAGCGAAGAGAAAAGAAAAAGCCCGATTTAATGGGCTTTTCATTCGGTTGATTCCTGATAATCAGGTATTGAAAGGCGGTAGACGGATTTGAACCGACGATCAAGCTTTTGCAGAGCCGTGCCTTACCACTTGGCTATACCGCCGCAACTCTTACTATTTTAGCGTATATTTTTCAGGACGTCAACTAAAAGTTACAAACTTTGCAAAAATAATTAAGATGATGTCCCAAAAGATGGTCTGCTAGTAGAAATCAGAAAATAAATCATGAAATGACTAGAAGCTATCAGAGCTTGTCTGGTCTGAGTTTTCCAAAGTGGAGATATTTAGCATATTAGCAGTGAAATAATAAAAGAGGCTGAGACAAAAAGATTTCAATTTTTAAAAATCTTAATTATTAAGCCCTTCAAATCTATAATTAAATGCAAAAAGCGAACAAAGCAGAATTCTGATTACCAGAAAACTAGTTTTGTTCGCTTTTTATATTTGAGGTCGGACTTTTGTCCCAGCCTCATGCTAAATTAGAATTCTTTAAAACTGATATATCAGAGTTTGTGAGCGCACATGTTAATCCCAGGAATCTTCGTCAGTTTCTTTACGTTTCCGGAATCCCAGCAGGGTTATCATGGATGAGAAACGGCTCAATGCTGCTTTGAAATTTTGTTTTTGAGAGTTTTTAAGTGGAGTCGTCGGTGAAGTGGCAGGCGCCTCGGTTTGCGTTGCGCCCAGCTTCTTTTTGCGGTAGAAAAAGAAAGCTCCGGTTGCAAGCAGTATGGCTAGTAAGCTACTGATGACTGGCAAGGTCAGGGTGAATGCAGTCTTCGCCTTTTTTGAAGATTTGCTGCTCGTAGAGTGCTCCTTGCTTGAGGTGCTTGTTTCCTGCTTTGGCTCTTTTTCAAACTCCCATTTGCCAATAAAATGCGCATCTTTATCTTGGATAGTCTCCGCATCTTTGTCGTAGCCTTTAAAAATCCATTTTCCTCCTGGGACCTGGATTTCTGTTTGGTTTTCTTTTGGCGGCTCAGGGATTGCTCTCGTTCCGTTTTGGATATTTTCCTGATTTTGTGGCAAGTATTTCAGGACTTCTGGAGGTAGAGTCTTATTTGGGGTGCCGCTGATAAATTCGTATGTTTTATTATAAAGAGCTGGAGCTGCAGGAGTGCTTGAAGAGGAGGTATTGCTGTCCGTTCCTTGGTTCGGTTGGCTTTCAGAATCTGAATGTTCTTGTCCCTCTTTTTCGTTAGTTGAGAGGTTGGAAGAGACCAGTTCACTCTTCTGATCGTCAGCCTCTCCTTCAACAGAGGCGTGCGCAACTACTGGTAAAAAAGCTGAGAAAAGTAAAGGGAGTATAGGAAAAAGCAGAGTTCGTTTTTTCCGTCTCGATTCAGCCATACAGTAGTTTCCTCCTCTCTTAATGTTTTCTAGTTAAAAGTCTCTATCACTTCATTCTAGTATTTATTTGAGAATCTGTCAAGTAAGTTTAGTCGCCTGAACGTCAAATGGCTGGAAGCTCCATCTTAAAGTAATATTGGATAGAACATAGATAAAAGTAAGCGTTCTTTTATAAAAAACTGCATCAGATCGCTTCATTTCCTGTCCATTTTATATATAAAATCAGAGAATACTATCACCTATGTATATTAGGAAAGTAAAAAAGGTCTATGTTTTCACTCGATTTCATGACATTTTTTACACAATCATTAGATTGGGGTTACATGTTTAACTTGACAAATTACAAGAATATTATTATCATTAAAATAAGTGGTATTTTATACTGTTACTTTAGTAACGTATATATGTATTTTGAGAATGGAGGGGATGCTTTATAATGAAAAAAAATAAAGTTTTTCTGACCTCGACGGCGGTTTTATTATCTGCTTTGGGTGCAAATCCAGTGTTGGCTCGTGATGTGGAGCACTCAAGTAGTTCGGCACCAGTCGCCACTGTGCCGATAACGGATGATAAAACGACGTCTACGGCATCAACAGACTCAGAAAATGGCAAAAACCTAGTGCAATCAGATGCTTCATCGGCAAAACCAGCACCACCTATGGAAGCTGGTGAATCAGCTCCTGCGGATTCATCTGTAAATCCGAGCTCGGAAGTCTTGCCAGCGAAGCCTGAGTCGACTGACCCTGATAAGGGTGAGTCAGTGGAGCCAGAGGTTCCACCGGTGGAGTCCAATCCATCAGTTGAACCAGAAAATCTGGAAGCCCCAGCAACAGAAACGGAATCTCAGATTGCTTCTGAAGAATCCACACCTACAGAGTCACCTGTGCTTCCAGAAGCTTGGCAGCCGACGTCGGGGATTTCAACATCGTCAGCTAACTTATCAGTCTCATCAGCAGTTTCTATGGCCACTGTAGCAACTTCACTGACTGACGCAGATAAGAGAGCAGCCGCATCAGAACTACAGAGACTTGTGGAAAGAAAACAGGAACAGTCTGAAAAGCGTGAAAAAGATAGCTTGGTAGACTTTGACTTGGGTCAAATGTTGGCTCTTCCTGTGAGAGAAAAAGTTTCAGCAAGCTCTCCACTTTTGACAGATCAAGGTTTCCAAGTCATCGGAAGTGATAAGGGTCGTGCTGTTGTCCAAAACTCTGATGGTTCCCAATCAGTCGTTCCGCTAGCGCAAGTAGGTGGGACAGCCGATGATGACGGCACTGTTACTGTTAAGTCCAGTGATGGAAAATTTGTATTGTTGCCAGAGCTTGGTGAGACAACGACTCTCTTTGCAACAATCGGTCTGTTCGTTTTATCACTCTTAGGGTTTAAACAAATCAAACCTTTTGAGAGAGAAAATTGGATAATAGGTTAATTATAAAAAAGGAAAGAAGGAACGCGCATGTTCAATCACAATAGTGAGACCAAAGGTCATGGATCTATTCGTAAAAATAAAGTCTATGGTACAATTGGTGTCATTGCCCTTGGTGCTATTGCTATGTTTAGCAATAACAAAACTGCGTCGGCGGATGAAGTATCATCTTCTGAACCAACGACTACAACACCTGTAGCGTCAGCGGCAGATACTAGTTTGGCAGTACAATCTCAGGCTGCATCAGCTGAAGCAGCGGCTCCAGCGACTGCTACGGATTCAACCGCTCCAACTGCGAATGCAACTGCTCCAGTTGAAGCTACTTCCCCAGCAGCTCCAGCAGCTGAATCAACTCCAACTGCATTGGCTTCTTCGGCTAGTGACACAACTCCTGTAACTTACACTGCGCCTGCAGCAGCTCCAGCAGCTCCAGTTGCTCCAGCTGAGTCTACAGAGCCAAAAGTTACTGTGGAAAATCAAAAGTTGAAAGACGCTGTGTCTGAAGCTAAGGGTTACAACATTGATGTAAAACAAAACCCAACAGAAAATATTGGAACAGCAAACAACCAAGTAGAATCAGATGCTAAAAAGGACCTTGCCAACACTCTTGAGGAAACACAAGCAACTCGTATCAAGACAGGGGTAGATGCCTACAAACTTGATTTGAAAAAAGCTCAGGAAAATGTGGGTACTGCCGGTTATCTGAGTGAAGTAGTTAGCCAAGGCTTGAAATTTGAAAGCGAACCTAATGGAAAACTTTCTATTAGTGGTGCTACAGAATTTGGACAAAAAGATATGCCTAAGGCACAATCCTATGATGAATATGTAAAAGGTGGTGGCACATTTGGTTCTACTCCAGTTGCACCATTTACAACAACACTTTCAGGTGGTGGAAGTAGATTTGTCATCCCAAAAATTGAAAACAATCAAACTATTACGGCTACTTATAGCAATCTTCAAAACTCAACATATAATGGAAAGAAAATTTCTAAGGTAACCTATGAAGTTACGAATATAAGTGGTGGAACTGGTATTGTTGGTTTCGCAGAGAAAGATCCAACCAAAGGAATTTACACTTTTTATAACATCAATCAACCATCTAGATATCGTGTAAATATTCGCTTTTACGATGCCGATGGTAATCCAATCCAATTTACAAAGACGAATCCGGCTATTTTAGCCATGACGAGTTTAACGAAAACAGAACCTACTACGGGTTCGTTAGCTGGTAAAAAGCATGAAGAAAGTATAACTGACTATAGTTTCCGCCCAGTGAAAATCACGGGTTCCTTGGTTGAAAAACAAGCGGATGGTCGTTTAGCAGCAAGTAGTCCAACTCATGATATTAAAGATGATTATGATGATCCAAATTTTTATAAAATGGGGATTGCTGGTGTAGCAGAAAGCGGAGATACCATCTCTTTTGTGATGCAACGGAAGTCTCAATGGGACAGAGGTTATTGGCTAGCTCTTACAAGTAAATTACCATCTCGCTTTACACTTGTCAAACCAGATCTTGAATACAATCTAGTTGAATATAATCTTGCAGGGAATGTCTTGCTAGATAACTATATTCAAGGGACTACTACTAAACTAACAAACACCCAAACAGTTAAACCTACAGGAACTCCTGTTGGTGAAGACTACACAACAACACACCAAGACAGAATCACAACAGCGGATGGCAAGGTCTATAAATATGTGTCATCAACTAATAATACAACAGGTAAAGTTAAATTAGGTACGACAAACGTAGCAAACTACTATACCGAAGTAAAAGGTAATGTTGTTGTTGATTACCAAGATAAGCAAGGGAACACCATTGCTCCGCGTATTGTAGATACACCAGACACATCAGTAGGAACAGCTTACGACACAACTGATCACAAACCGTCTACGATTACAACAGCCGATGGAGCAAGTTACCGTATTGACCCTACAGCTACACAAGGTCAAGAAAGTGGTAGAGTTGTTGAAGGAACAACCCGCGTTATCTATGTTTATGATAAGCTTGAAAAACCAGTAGAGAAATATGGTAATGTTGTCGTTGATTACCAAGATAAGCAAGGCAACACCATTGCTCCGCGTATCGTAGATACACCAACTTCACGGGTTGGCACTTACTATGACACAACTGATCACAAACCAACTACCATTACGGCGGATGATGGCACAACTTATCGTATTGATACCAATGCTACACAAGGTAACGAGAGTGGTCAGGTTGTCGAAGGAACAACCCGCGTTGTCTATGTTTATGACAAAGTTGAAAAGCCGGTAGAAAAGAAATATGGTGATGTTACTGTCGAGTATAAGAACAAAGACGGCGTGACCATTGCACCGAAAGTGATCGATACACCGCGTTCTGAAGTCGGTACAGACTATGATACCAAGGATCAGCGTAAGGACACCATCACCACAGTAGATGGCAAGAAGTACAAGCTGGATCTGACAGCAACCCAAGGTGCTGAAACTGGTAAGGTGGTAGAAGGCAATACCAATATTGTTTACTACTATGATCTTGTTCCGGATGCACCAGAAAAGAAATACGGTGATGTTACCGTTGAGTACAAGAACAAAGATGGTATGACCATTGCACCGAAAGTAATCGATACACCGCGTTCTGAAGTGGGTACCGATTACGATACTACTGATCAGCGTAAGGACACCATTACTACTGTAGTGGATGGCAAGAAGTACAAGCTGGATCTGACAGCGACCCAAGGTGCTGAAACTGGTAAGGTGGTAGAAGGCAATACCAATATTGTTTACTACTATGATCTTGTTCCGGATGCACCGCAAAAGAAATATGGTGATGTTACCGTCGAGTATAAGAACAAAGACGGCGTGACCATTGCACCGAAAGTGATCGATACACCGCGTTCTGAAGTCGGTACAGACTATGATACCAAGGATCAGCGTAAGGACACCATCACCACAGTAGACGGCAAGAAGTACAAGCTGGATCTGACAGCAACCCAAGGTGCTGAAACTGGTAAGGTGGTAGAAGGCAATACCAATGTTGTTTACTACTATGATCTTGTGAAGACTCCAGAAGAGTACGGTAATGTTGTTGTTGATTACCAAGATAAGAAAGGCAACACCATTGCACCACGCATTGTTGACACACCAACAGCGAAAGTAGGAACAGCTTACGATACAACAGATCATAAGCCTGTGACAATCGTATCATCTAATGGTAAGACATACCGCATTGACCCTACAGCTACACAAGGACAAGAAAGCGGTGAGGTTGTCAAGGGAACAACTCGTGTTGTCTATGTCTATGATGAAGTACTCGGTGATGTAACAGTTCATTATAAAGATGAAAATGGCAAAGTCATTAAGGAACCAGAAAAAGATACAACTGGTGCTCCAATCAACACCCTCTATGACACTCGTGATCATGCTCATAAGACAATCACTACTCAGGATGGACGTGTTTATGAAATCATTCCTGAAAAGACTATCGGTCTAGAGCAAGGTCGCATTGTGGAAGGTAATACAGATGTTACTTATATCTACAAAGAAGTGTTTGGTGATGTCGTTGTTCACTATGTGGACGAGTCTGGCAACAAGATTAAAGATGATGTAACGGACACTGCTCAAGCAAGAGTCGGTGAATCATACGATACGACTGATAACAAACCGAGCGCTATCAAGCACGGCGATAAAGTTTACAACATTGTACCTGAAAAGACCAAGGGTCAAGAAAAAGGTAAGGTTGTGAAGGGTGTAACAGAAGTAACCTATGTCTATAAGGCTGTTCAAGCAGAACCTAAGAAGACAGGTACCAATGCGAAGGGTGAAGATGTCAATGGTAAGACGATGTTGGCTGGTTCAACAGAGGTTTACACAATTAACATCGACAACGACCAATACAAGGGCACAACTGGTTTGGTTGACCAAGACAAACAAGTTGGTTTGACGGTTATTGAGAAATACTCTAGCAAGTTTGTAACACCAAATCTGGATGCTGTTCGTATGACGACAGAAGATGGCAAGGTTGTCAGCGGCTTCACGACTAAGATCTACAAGTCTGTTGCAGAAGCTCCACAAAAGATTCAAGATTATATCAAGGCTAAGGGCTTGACAATTGATGGTGAGTTTGCGGCAACAACTTCAGATGATCCAGTAGCCTACACGAATAACTATGCCTTGAAGGGTATCAACCTGAAATTGATCTTCCCAACAACTGTGAAGAGAGATATCAAGGAAGCGAGCAAGTACGATAACAAGGCTTATCAAATTGACTTTGCCGGTATTGCAGAAACCAATATCGTCACGAACAATATTCCGAAGATTAATCCGAAGAAAGATGTTGTAGCGACAGTTGAAGATGGTCTGAAAGATCAAAATTCGCTGGACGGCAAGACGGTTAAAGTCGGCGCTGTTTACAACTTCGAGCTGAACACTTCTTACTTGCCAGCGAAACGTGGTCAGTCTATTGACAAGATCGAAGTGAAGGATACCTATTCACCGCTTGTGGAATACAATGGCGTTCACAAATGGATTGCCAACACAGATATTCTCTTGAAAGATAGCACGAAGATTGCTAAAGGAACTGATCTGACTCAATATGTCAACCAAAATATTGATCATAAGGCTAGAACAGTTGTCTACAGCTTCTCTAATGACTTCTTGAGCAAGATTTCTGATGACAGTGAATTCCAAGCGATCGGTTACATGCAAGTGAAACAAGTTGATAATGGTACAGTGAAGAACACCTTTACAGAAATTATCAATAATGTTGAACGTGATTCAAACACGGTAACACTCGTATCACCAAAAGAATACGGTGATGTCGTTGTTCACTATGTGGATGAGTCTGGTAAGAAGATCAAGGAAGATGTGACAGATACCAGCCGTGCAACAGTTGGAACATCTTATGACACAACAGATCATAAGAGCATCTCTATCAAGTATGGCAACAAAGTTTACAACATTGTACCTGAAAAGACCAAGGGTCAAGAAAAAGGTAAGGTTGTGAAGGGTGTAACAGAAGTGACCTATGTCTACAAAGCTGTTCAAGCAGAACCTAAGAAGACAGGTACTAATGCTAAGGGTGAAGATGTCAATGGTAAGACGATGTTGGCTGGTTCAACAGAGGTTTACACAATTAACATCGACAACGACCAATACAAGGGCACAACGGGTCTGGTTGACCAAGACAAACAAGCTGGCTTGATGGTTGTTGAGAAATACGATAGCAAGTTTGTAACACCAAATCTGGATGCTGTTCGTATGACGACAGAAGATGGCAAGGTTGTCAGCGGCTTCACGACTAAGATCTATAAGTCTGTTGCAGAAGCTCCACAAAAGGTTCAAGATTATATCAAGGCTAAGGGCTTGACAATTGATGGTGAGTTTGCGGTAACAACTTCAGATGATCCAGTAGCCTACACGAATAACTATGCCTTGAAGGGTATCAACCTGAAATTGATCTTCCCAACAACTGTAAAGAAAGATATCAAGGAAGCGAGCAAGTACGAAAACAAGGCTTATCAAATTGACTTTGCCGGTATTGCAGAAACCAATATCGTCACGAACAATATTCCGAAAATTAATCCGAAGAAAGATATTGTAGCGACAGTCGAAGATGGTCTGAAAGATCAAAACTCTCTGAACGGCAAGACGGTTAACGTTGGCGATGTTTACAACTTCGAGCTGAATACTTCTTACTTGCCAGCGAAACGTGGTCAGTCTATTGACAAGATCGAAGTGAAGGATACTTATTCACCGCTTGTGGAATACAATGGCGTTCACAAATGGATTGCCAACACAGATATTCTCTTGAAAGATGGTACGAAGATTGCTAAAGGAACTGATCTGACTCAATATGTCAACCAAAATATTGATCATAAGGCTAGAACAGTTGTCTACAGCTTCTCTAATGACTTCTTGAGCAAGATTTCTGATGACAGTGAATTCCAAGCGATCGGTTACATGCAAGTGAAACAGCTTGACTATGGTACAGTGAAGAACACCTTTACAGAAATTATCAATAATGTTGAGCGCGATTCTAACACAGTTACTGTGGTAACACCTGAAAAACCACAAACACCGCCTGAAAAGCCTCAGACACCACCTGAAAAACCACAAACACCTCCAGCTACTCCTACAACTCCAGTAGTTCCAACTACGCCTCAAACTGAATTGCCTGAAACAGGTGAAACAGACCATACAGGAGCAGCAGTGCTTGGTTTAGCGATGGTGGCATCAGCGATGTCAATCCTTGGCTTCAAAAAACGTAAAGAAGAGGAATAATCATAAAGTTCATTCCGCGCTCATACGTAAGAATGTCGAAGCTGATTAAAAGAGGGGACTAATTTGTCCTCTCTTTTTATTGTGGAGAAGTTCTTTGAGAGATTCTAAATACTGTTTTATATGCGCAAAACATTCACTTTTAGCTAGATTCTATAAAGAGATGTCTTTTAAATAACTGTCGCTTTATTAGAAAAAGATTAGAAATATGAAATGTATAAAGCACTTGTCAAAAGACAGAATTTTTGATATGATAATAGATGTCGTGTAAACGGCAGAAATACTCATTTTAGATGAATTGTGGGTCCGTTGCCTTCGGGTGGTCCTGCGAGCTGAAATCTAAAAGAGGAAAAAAACAAAAAGGAGAATTTACTCATGGCAGTAATTTCAATGAAACAACTTCTTGAGGCTGGTGTTCACTTTGGTCACCAAACTCGTCGCTGGAACCCTAAGATGGCTAAGTACATCTTCACTGAACGTAACGGTATCCACGTTATTGACCTTCAACAAACTGTAAAATACGCTGATCAAGCTTATGACTTCATGCGTGATGCAGCTGCGAATGATGCAGTTATCTTGTTTGTTGGTACGAAAAAGCAAGCTGCAGAAGCTGTAAAAGAAGAAGCAGAACGTGCTGGTCAATACTATATCAACCACCGTTGGTTGGGTGGAACTCTTACAAACTGGACAACTATCCAAAAACGTGTTGCTCGTTTGAAAGAAATCAAACGTATGGAAGAAGAAGGAATCTTTGACGTTCTTCCTAAGAAAGAAGTAGCACTTTTGAACAAACAACGTGCTCGTCTTGAAAAATTCTTGGGTGGTATTGAAGAAATGCCTCGTATCCCAGATGTAATGTATGTTGTTGACCCTCATAAAGAGCAAATCGCTGTTAAGGAAGCTAAGAAACTTGGTATTCCAGTAGTTGCGATGGTTGACACAAACACTGATCCAGACGATATCGATGTGATTATCCCTGCTAACGACGATGCGATCCGTGCCGTTAAATTGATCACTGCGAAAATGGCTGACGCTGTTATCGAAGGTCGTCAAGGTGAGGACGCTGTAGCAGCTGTTGAAGCAGAATTTGCTGCAACTGAAACGCAAGCAGACTCAATCGAAGAAATCGTTGAAGTTGTAGAAGGCGACAACGCATAATTTTTATAAGTCAATTAACCTAAAGGGGCGGGGCTCAGCCCTGCCCCTTTATTTAAAAATAGTAAACATAGGAGAAGAAAAATGGCAGAAATTACAGCTAAGCTGGTAAAAGAATTGCGCGAAAAATCTGGTGCTGGTGTCATGGATGCTAAGAAAGCATTGGTTGAAGTTGATGGCGACATCGAAAAAGCAATTGAATTGCTTCGCGAAAAAGGTATGGCAAAAGCAGCTAAGAAAGCTGACCGTGTTGCCGCTGAAGGTTTGACAGGTGTGTATGTGGATGGTAACGTTGCAGCAGTTGTTGAAGTTAACGCTGAAACTGACTTCGTTGCGAAAAATGCTCAATTCGTTGAATTGGTAAATACTACAGCTAAAGTAATCGCTGAAGGCAAGCCAGCTAACAACGAAGAAGCATTTGCATTGACAATGCCTTCAGGTGAAACTCTTGAAGCAGCATACGTATCTGCAACTGCTACTATCGGAGAAAAAATCTCATTCCGTCGTTTTGCTTTGATTGAAAAGACAGATGAGCAACACTTCGGTGCTTACCAGCATAACGGCGGCCGTATCGGTGTTATCTCAGTTGTAGATGGCGGTGATGACGCTCTTGCTAAACAATTGTCAATGCACATTGCAGCTATGAAACCAAGTGTTCTTTCATATAAAGAGTTGGATGAGCAATTTGTCAAAGATGAATTGGCACAATTGAACCACGCTATCGATCAAGATAACGAAAGCCGTGCTATGGTTAATAAACCAGCCCTTCCACACTTGAAATACGGTTCTAAAGCTCAATTGACTGACGAAGTGATTGCACAAGCTGAGGAAGACATCAAAGCTGAACTCGCAGCTGAAGGTAAACCAGAAAAAATCTGGGACAAGATCATCCCAGGTAAAATGGATCGCTTCTTGCTTGACAACACAAAAGTTGACCAAGCATATACACTTCTTGCACAAGTTTACATCATGGATGACAGCAAGACAGTTGAAGCTTACCTTGAGTCTGTGAATGCAGCAGTGATTGCTTTCGCTCGTTTTGAAGTGGGTGAAGGGATTGAAAAAGCTGCTAATGATTTTGAATCAGAAGTTGCTGCAACTATGGCAGCTGCCCTTGGTCAAAAATAAGAGTAAAAAAAGCATGTAAAATAACACAAGATAGGGCTCTTATTCTGCCCTGTTTTGTGGTGTTTATTAAAAGGCCTCATATGAATCTTTCTAATTATAGCTTTATTGCTTTTAATTAGGTTTAGTTTATAGGAGGCTTTTTCTACACTCGAAAGATGCTATAAATTCTGGGTGGCAAAAGCGCCAAATTCTCATTGAGTAAGTCCAGAGGCTGTTTGCGCCTGTGATGAATTTGCTGCTTAGATAGTTCTGTGATTTGTAACAGAAATTGTTATTAGAGGATGAACGAAAATCAGCTTATTTTTTCCTGTGCTTTACAAGTGTTTTGACTTGTGTACAGGGACTTAAGCCTTCTGAGGCAGGATGATGTAAGCGTTACACTTTTTGTTGTAATATTGGCATTTTTTTGTTACTATATATGTAATTGCGGAATTTTATTCGCTAAGGCTTTTAAAGGTAAAGATCTGTAGCGATTGAGAGCAGAGTTGTTTTAGTAAAGACGGCTGGGCTATTTTGTATAAAAATTTAATTAGGGAAAGTGTAGGACCTACTCTATGGTGTTTATTGACTTAGAGTATAAAAAACCGAAAAAAAAGAAAAAGACTAAAAAGAAGAGAGATTATTACTTGGTTCTGCTAGTCTTGTTGAAATGGTTAGCAGAGTTTGTCTATTTTGTTGGAATTGTGTTTGTTGCCGGAACGGCACTCCTACTTCTGACGCATAATATTCTCGGCATTCCTTTAAATTATATCCATATTGTTTCCTTGGTTGGATCATTTGCTTATATGTTGATAGGTTTTCTGGTGACAAATAGCTTTGAGAACATTACGATAGCAAGCAATTATTTTAAAATTTTATCCGCCTTGGGCTACTTGTCCGTGATTAGTTATTTTGATAATCGGCTATTTGTTTTTCTAAAAGATCCAGTTATTGACTTGTATTTGGCTGCACCGTTTCTACTGGCAATTATCTATAAGAGATATTATAGAAAGCTGGTCTATCGAGCGGTCTTTAAAAAGCAACAATCTGTTTCTTTTTATAGTCAGTACTCCAATACGGATGAAATTAAAGATTCAATGATGAAAGCTGTCCGTGATACTGTCAAAGAGAAGCATCAGCGTAATGTTGAAGTTGTTGGGAAAAATTTTAGACAGGACGCTAAGGGAAATGTTGTGGGGATTTTTAAAATAGTATTAGCACGTAAGCTACTTGGTGCTTCCAAACCAAAACTAATGCTGATCACTTTGAGATTTAATCTGAATAATAATGAATAGGAGTTTTGAATCATGTCAGAAATTGAAAAACCGATTTTAACTGTTGGACAAGACCAGTTCTTGAAGGGCAAATCTTTTGATACATATAAGAAAAAACTGGAAGTTTTATCGAGAGCGTACAGTGCCAATGCTATGAAAACCATTAATGGTTTTTCTCTTGATTCAGAGGATCAGTACAGAGCCTTGTTTGAAGCTGTTTTTTCAGGAGTTTGGGAAGTTGATACAGGTATGCGCTATGTCAACATCACTCAGAGTTTGGGTCTGCCGAGCTTCTTAGTTTGCCGACGAGACGAATTTGGTGATTATGTACGTGGTGCTGATGGACATATTGCTTGGGATATTGTTTCAGATCTAGATGGAGCCGAGCTCTTTACAGAGGATCAAATCAAAGTTCTTGTTCCGAAAGAATTTTGCAATCCAGTCTTTATCGTTCGTGAGTTAGATGCTCGCAAGCAATGGGGCACGAAGCAATCATTCAGCGCAAGTGCTGCTATCGATGATGTTGAGGAAGATGAGTTGGCAGCACAAATTGAAGCTGCTCCGTTCTCAGATCCTGAGCCGATTGTTAAACCGCGTCCGGAAGTAAAGTCTGAGCCTGTTGCTAAATCACAAGGTTCGGTAACTTCTCAGCCAGCTGTTAAGCCGCGTCCAGAGGTAAAGTCTGAGTCAGTCGTTAAGCCACGCCCAGAAGTAAAGTCTGAGCCAGTGGTTAAGTCACGTCCAGTGATAAAATCTGAGCCGATTGTTAAACCGCGTCCAGCAGCAAAAGCAGAAGCTAATAAAAAAGATTATACAAAAGAGTCACTCAAGATTATCAATGCAACGATTGATAGCTTCGAATAAACATCTTACCTATATAATAGTAAGGGAAATAACTGTGACTCACCAGAAATGAGGATGAGTGCTGAATCCTAATGCTACAGGAAGCAGCTTTCACTCTCTCTTTTTTTAGGCTCTTTTCTACCATTTGTCAAGTCTGTCAAGGCTTTAAGTGAAAAATGAGATAAGGCAGTAGCTATTCCGAGGTTACTGTCTTATTTTTAACACTTTTTGAGCCATAAAAGGGCATGCAAAAAAAACACCTCATCTGGTATTTTTTCTACCATTTGTCAAGTCTGTCAAGGCTTTAAGTGAAAAATGAGATAAGACAGTAGCTATTCCGAGGTTACTGTCTTATTTTTAACACTTTTTGAGCCATAAAAGGGCATGCAAAAAAAACACC